>CASEWY010000150.1 GCA_949291625.1 uncultured Bacillota bacterium | reverse complement strand
GCACTTTTTTTATGCGGTTTATCAGAAGTAATTCCTAAATCATTCATCGCATATAAAATACGACGATGAACTGGTTTCATACCATCTCTTACATCTGGTAATGCTCTGGCAACAATAACGGACATTGAATAATCAAGAAAGGAATTGCGCATTTCACTTGCAATATCCGTAGTTTGAATTTTACCATGATTAAAATTTTCTACACTATATTTATCTTCCACGCTAATATTTCCTTTCTATTAAATGTCTAAATTCTTAACGAAATGCGAATTTTCTACGATAAAGTTTCTTCTTGGTTCTACTTCATCACCCATTAACATACTAAATACGCCATCGGCTTCAATCGCATCATCAATCGTTACTTTAATTAAAGTTCTTGCTTCAGGATCCATAGTTGTTTCCCATAATTGTTCAGGATTCATTTCTCCTAAACCTTTATAACGTTGAATATTTAAACGATCACCTAATTCTTTTTTAATCGCATCTAATTGCGGATCAGTATATGCATATCTTATCGCATTACCCTTTTGTACTTTATATAAAGGTGGTTGAGCAATATATACATAACCTTCTTCAATAACTGGTCGCAAATAACGATATAAGAAAGTCAATAATAAGGTTCTAATATGCGCACCATCGACATCGGCATCGGTCATGATAACAATCTTATGATATCTTAATTTACTAGTATCAATTTCATCACCAACACCACAGCCAAAAGCCGTAATCATACTACGAATTTCATTATTATCAAAGATACGATGAAGTCTAGCTTTTTCTACGTTTAATATTTTACCTCTTAAAGGTAAAATAGCTTGGAATTTACTATTTCTTCCTTGTTTTGCACTACCGCCGGCAGAATCTCCTTCGACGATATATATTTCACAAATTTCTGCATCCTTACTTGAACAATCAGCCAATTTACCTGGTAAACTACTAATTTCCAAAGCACTTTTTCTTCTTGTAAGTTCACGTGCTTTCTTAGCAGCTAAACGAGCTTTAGAAGCTAAACTAGCTTTTTCTACAATAATTTTAGCTTCATTAGGATTTTCTAATAAGAATCTTTGTAATTGTTCACCAAAGATATTAGAAACAATCTTTCTAACTTCACTATTTCCAAGTTTAGTCTTAGTTTGTCCTTCATATTGAGGATCAGGATGTTTAACACTAATTACCGCTGTCAAACCTTCACGAACATCCTCACTAGAAAGATTATCATCATCTTTTTTCAATAGACCATTTTCTTTAGCATAATTATTGATAACTCTACCTAAAGCTAATCTAAATCCTTCTTCATGAGTTCCACCTTCGCCAGTATTAATATTATTACAGAAGGTATAAATATTAGGTACATAGCCATCATTATATTGCATAGCTACTTCTACTTGAATTTTATCTTCTTCACCTTCACAATATACTACTTGTTCATGAATAGGAGTCTTATTACGATTCAAATAGGTTACATATTCTTTTAATCCACCCTCATAGTGATAGATTTCCATCTTCTTAGTTTCTTCTTCAACTCTAAGATCAGTAAAGATAATTTTAATACCTTTATTTAAGAAAGCAATTTGTCTTAATCTTTCTCTTAAAGTTTCATGATTATATACAGTAGTTTCGGTAAAAATAGTAGGATCTGCCTTAAAGCTAACAACTGAACCATGTTTATCTTTTTCACATTCCCCAATTACTTTTAAAGGTTCTACAACATGTCCACCATTTTCAAAGCGAACAAAATATACTTTTCCGCCATTATAAACTTTAACTTCTAACCATTCACTCAAAGCATTAACAACACTAGCACCTACACCATGTAGACCACCAGATACTTTATATGCTCCTCCACCAAACTTACCACCAGCATGCAATACCGTAAATATCGTTTCAACTGTAGAAATACCTGTTTTTTCATGGATTCCTGTAGGCATACCTCTACCATTATCTTCAACAGTTACTACATTATCTTTATCTACTAATACTTTGATTGTATCAGCATATCCAGCTAAAGCTTCATCGATACCATTATCTACTATTTCCCATACTAGATGATGTAAACCTTTTTCACTAGTTGAAGCAATATACATACCTGGTCTTTTTCTTACTGCTTCAAGTCCTTCTAAAACCTGAATATCATTTTCATCATAAGAGTGCATTACTTTTTCATCGTATTCGCTCATTTGTTACCTCCTACTCTACCTTGATTTATTTTAATTACTTTAAAACCTTGTTCATAAAGATTAGCATTAATTGAAGTTGTTGTTATGATTGTTTGAATATCATTGGATATTGTCTTCAATAATAACAATTGTTTGTCTTCATCTAATTCCGATAAAATATCGTCTAATAATAATATCGGCATCTTATTAGTTTTAAATTTAATATAATTTATTAACATTAATTTAAAGGCGATAATAGCTAATCTTTTTTGCCCTTGACTAGCTACATCACATACTAGATGATCATCAATCTTAAAGATAAAATCTTCACGATGTATTCCTGCATTAGTCACATTAAAAAGCAAATCTCTTTTATGATTTTGCTTATACATATTATTTAAATTTTCTTGAAGATTATTTTGATCAACACAACATTGATAATTTAAATTTAAATTAATCTTATTATCATTTAGTTTAGAAAATAATATAGCTAAACGCTTATTAATAATATTTACTAATTCTTGTCTTTTTTGAATGATAATAATTTGATGTTCAATCATTTTATTTTCTAAAACACTTAAATAATTAAGATCAATATCTTCATTTTTTAAATAATTATTTCTTTCTTTTAATAATTTATAATAATTATTTAAAGCATATACATATTTCTTATCAACTTTAGATATTTCCATATCCACCACTTTACGGCGATATGAAGGTGATTTATCAAAAAAAGATATATGACTAGGTTCAAAGATAATAACATTCAATAAACCAATAAAATCACTAGTCTTGTTGATTGGAACATTATTAGCCAATAAAGTTTTACCTTTAGAAGATAAGATAACTTTAACTCTTTTTTTCTTATCATCCATATAAGTAACTTCACAATCTCCAAAAGCTTCATTATGTTTAATCATTGCCACATCATCAACATCTTTAAATGATCGACAATTTGAACATAATACTATACCTTCTAATATATTAGTTTTACCTTGAGCATTATCACCAATGATGATATTTAAATGATCATCAAATTTAATGATTTCATCAATATAATTACGAAAATTTCTTAAATGAACCTCTAAAATTTTCATTCAATTACAATTTTTCTACCTTCAACTTCAACTACATCATTTGGATATAATTTACGACCACGTCTAGTTTCAATTTCCCCATTAACTTTAATTAAACCTTCTTTGATCATAATCTTAGCTTCACCGCCACTACCAACAATATTTTCTTTTTTTAATAATTGTTGAAGTTCAATAAATTCTGTATCAATTTTAGTCATCATTAGTCCTTTCATTTTTGGTAAACTACCGTGATAATTATATCACAAAAACGCATATAAGCCAATTTAAAGCTAAAAAAAACCTATATAACAAAATGTATATAGGTATATTAGAAAATTAATTATACGTTCTTACAGGCAATACAAGTTGTAAAACACTATTATCATCTAAACTAGTAATTACAAATGGACGCATATCACCACTAAAACTAATCTTGATAGTACTAGCTTCTAAAGTTCTAATTGCTTCAAGGATATATCTACCACTAAAAGTAATAGATAAAGGTTGACCATTCCAAGATTCAATATTGATACTACCACTATAAGAACCAATATCATCAGCCTTACTAGAAATAGTAACACCTTCTTCATTACCAACTAATTTAACAAAATAAACACCATCATTACGCATCAAACTAGCTCGATCAATCGCATTCAAGATTTCTCTACTATCTACAATTAGTTCATGTTTAAATTCTGTAGGAATTAAACGTGATGTTTCAGGATATGCTCCATCGATTAATCTAGATTGAATTAAGGTATTATCTACATAGAATTGACATTTATTATTACCA
>CASEWY010000149.1 GCA_949291625.1 uncultured Bacillota bacterium | reverse complement strand
CCATGATACAAAGCGTTCTTGAAGGGTTCCTGAAACGATGGAGGAATTGGAATAAATTGATTGCGTGTTTATTACATTTTTATCAAATATTTTTGCATCAATTTATGGTGCTTATATTTTTAAATTTTTGGGACATTTTCAAAGTTGCTTGACATAAGTACAATAATTTTATAATATTTAAAAAATGGTCTAGTATCACTACTAGACCACAATAATTTAATTAATTAAAACTAAATGGAGTCGCAGATGTATAAGTATCAGCATCACTAGCCAATAAGCTAAGGTTTGCTTCTTCTAAATGCAATGTTTGAAAAGCATTTTCTGTACGTCCACTTTCAGTTACATATTCTAATGTTTGGGCATAACCTTCAGCAACATCTTCACTAACTTCAACATCGATAGTTACTTGTTCACCATCAGCTAAACCACCTTCAGCATAGTTAGTACCTTTATCTTCTGAACCAGTTTGATAGATATATAATTCAGTTACTGTTTCACCAGTTGTGTTTGTAACAACATATTTACCAGTTGTAGCAATTGCATCAGTTGTAGCTTCTTCTGTTGCTGGTGCAGTAGTTTCTACAGTAGCTTCAGTAGTAGCTGGAGCTGTAGTTTCTGTAGTAGTTGCATCATTAGAAGAACATCCTACTAATACAAGAGCGCTTAAGCATAATGCTAATAATTTTTTCATTTTAATTTCCTCCAAATTTTATAAATGATTTTTTTTCGTTCATGGTTCAAAATTCTAACATAATTACTAGGAAAAAGAAATAAAATTGTGAAAAAAGTCATTAATCTTTACAATAACTGTAAAAAATATTAATTATTTTCGTAATCTCCACCAGTTACATTAAAAAATTCTTCCATGGTTAAATTACTTTCACTAATTTCTTTAGCTAATTCTTTTCCAACATAGCGATAATGCCACCATTCATAGACATATCCAGTAATATCTTGTTTATCTTGAGGGAAACGTAAGATAAAACCAAAATCACTGGCATTTTCTATTAACCATAAAGAAGCTGGTGATCCTTCACATTGTTCAACAGGACAATCACTACGATCTGAGGCATTCATTCTGGTATTTTCTCCCATGATATCCATAGCTAAGCCAGTTTGATGATCGGAATATCCTGCTCTAGATGAATAAGTGTCGGCAGCTGCTACTCCATCTCGATTAGCATAACTTTGATATAAACTTAGTTGAGTTGCATAGGAACGATATCCGCTTTGGGCATATAAAACAATACCATCTTCATCAGCTTTAGCCATCATTTCTTCTAAAGCTTTAGCCGCCTCTTCTCGCATATATTGCGTACCATTAGTACCAGAATGACTAACTGCCACTAAATCACTAGGTTCATATTCACCTAAAGAATGCTTTTTATTAGCTATTACCGTAATACTATCAGGCGAAGTTGTATCATATGTGATAGTAGGAGTTTCACTAGGAATAATAGTAGGAATTGTAGAAACAGTTGGCGTAGGGGTAATTGTTTCTGTGTGTTCTGTTACATCCTTATTAAAATGACCATAGATACCAATACCCAACAATATTATTAATATAACGATTAAAAGACTTAATAATTTATACATAATTGACCTCTTAATTAATTATAC
>CASEWY010000148.1 GCA_949291625.1 uncultured Bacillota bacterium | reverse complement strand
AAGTTCTTTTCGTCATGCCAAAATTAATCCAATATTCACATTTTCAAAGATCAATTTAAAACTAACTAAAAAACATAGTTGTTTTATATTTTCAAACTATTTCATAAAAACTACTTGAATTTTATATAGTTAGCTCCTTTTGAAAGATTATAGATCTTTCACATCAAATTTATTTAATTCATTCATCATCATTGAAGCTATTTCTTTTAAAGAACCATCTTCAAATGGTGATTTTAAATGAGCTATCTTTAATATATCTAAGAAAGTTTCATATCCGCCAACTTTACATATTGCTAGATAGTCTTCAAAGGCTTTTGGATCATTCTTTAAGCTTCTAACAAAAAATTGCAATGCACATACTTGAGCTAAAGTATAATCAATATAGTAGAAAGGTGATTCAAATATATGTCCTTGGCGGTAGAACCATCCACCTCTTTCTAATAGATCTAGGCCTTCAAAGTCACGATCTGGACAATAAATTTTTTCTAGTTTTCGCCAGGTTGCTTTTCTTTCTTCCTTTGACATATTTGGATTTTCATATATTTCATGTTGGAAATGATCTACTAAGATACCATAAGGAATAAATGTTAAAGCATCGGCAATATGTGAATATAGATATTTTGTAGTATCTTTACCAAAGAAATCTTGCATATATGGATGAGCAAAAAATTCCATTGACATCGAATGTATTTCACATGATTCCATTGTTGGACTACATAATTCTAGAATAATATTTGGATGGGTTTTATATGTTAAATATGTTTGTAAACCATGTCCTGCTTCATGGGTTAAAACATCTACATCACCTGAAGTTCCATTGAAGTTTGAGAAGATAAATGGTCTTTTATATTCGGGAATAGGGGCCATATAACCGCCCATTTGTTTATTTGGCTTAGTTTCTAAATCAAATAATTCTTCTTCACACATCAAATCAAAGTAAGCCCCAGTTTCTTCACTCATTTGATGATACATATTTCTAGCAACTTCAACTAGTTTTTCTTTATTTCCTATAGGTTTAGGATTACCCGTTTTAAAAGTATAATCTAAGTCCCAAGCTTTTAATTTATCTAATCCTAAACGCTCTTTTTGTTTCATATAAATTTCATGAGCTACTGGTACGATATCATTAAGAACTTGTTTACGATAATTTTCGACCATTTTACGATCATAGTCGAAGCGCCACATTTTGTAATATCCAAATTCAACATAATCTTTATATCCCATCTTTTTAGCTATTGTATTTCTTACATGAACCAATTCATCAAAGATGCGATCAAATTCTGCTTCATTATCACTATAGAATTTATTTATAGCTTCATTAGCTCTTTTTCTAGTTTCACGATCATTACTTAAAGCTAATGGTCTAATACTAGCTAAATTATAAATATTTCCATCAAATTCAATTTTAGCACTAGCTTTTAGTTTTCCATATTCACTAATAAGTTTATTTTCTTTTTGGCAATCTTCAATAATTTTTTCATTAAAACATTTTGTATTATATTCTGCTCCTAAAAAGAATGTTTTAGGAATAGTTAATTCATTTCTTCTTGGATATGTTAGACATATATTCATAAAGCGATCTTCATAAACGGCAATTAATGGGGTATTTTCATCCCAATAGTCTTGTTCCTTAGTATAAAATTCATCGCTTGTATCAATTGAATGTCTAATCATACAAAGGGTCATCATGGTTTGTAAATGGGTGCGATAATCATTAATTTTGAAGAATACTTTTTCAAATTCTTGAGGATCTTCTTTACTTTCTAATTCATCTAGTAAAGCTCCATAATCTTTTTTTATGTCTTCTAATTCTAATCTGACATAAGGCATTTCCGTAAATTTCATATTTTTTAATCTCCTTTTAATAATTTTACTGCTAAAAAAGGATAGAACCAAGTCTAACTTCTGTAGAATGATTTTTTAAAGCTATTTTATAATCGTTTGACATTCCCATAGATAAAGTAGTTAAGTTGAATTCATTTTCATATTTTTTAAATATTTCATAAGCTTTATTAAATATCTTATCAATTTCATTGTTATCATCACAATGAGGTCCAATGCACATAAAGCCATTTATCTTTACATTTTTATAATTGGAAATTTCTTTCATGAAATCTGCTATTTCATTTTCTTTTAGACCAAATTTTGTATCTTCATTGGCTAGATTTAATTGGATTAAGCCAGTAGTTATTTTATGATTTTTTAAAGATTGTTTATCAATTATTTTTAAAAGTTCTAAAGAATCGATAGAATCAATGCTGAAAACATAAGGAATGATATATTTTACTTTATTGGTTTGTAAATGACCGATAAAGTGCCATTTTATATCATTTGGAAGATGTATTTTGCCTAATAATTCTTGGGCGCGATTTTCACCAAAGTGTCTTTGACCTAAATCATAATAGTGCATTATTTGTTGTTCGTTTCGTTTTTTGCTTACGATTACTAAATTTGTATTGTTTAATTCTTGTTTTAAATTTTTATAATTAATCATTGTTATCACCTACAATATTATAGCATCATGCTATAAATATTATAGCATCATGCTATAATATTATTAAGAAACGAAGGAATTTTATATGAATATTGATTTACATGTACATAGTAAATATAGCTTTGATTCTACTAGCGAAATTGATGATATTTTAAGGATGGCTAAAGACAATAATATTAGCTATTTAGCTATTTGTGATCATAATGTAGTTGAAGGTAGTTTAGAGGCTTTAAAACAAGACATTGTTAAAATAATACCGGGAATTGAAATTGATTGTTTCTTTGGTGATAAAATTGTTCATATATTAGGCTTAGGTTGTAATGTTAAAGATGAACGTTTTAAAGCTATTGGTATACATTATTATGATGAACTTAGAAGAATTGCTTATGAGCGTTTAAAGAAAATTGAAGAATTTCATCATGTTAAATTAGATATAGATAAAATTAAGAATTTAAGTCATTTTGATGGCTTTAGTAATGTAGAAATTGAAAGAGTATTGTTGGAAGATTGTGATGATCCTTATCTGTTACCTTATCAAAAAGGTGAAAAGAGTGATAATCCGATTGCTAATTATTATTGGGATAATCTTTCTATTGGTAAATGGGGATATGTGGCTTTAAATCTTCCTGATTATAAGGATATTATTAATTTGATTCATGATACTAAAGGAGTAGCTATTTGTGCTCATCCTAATGTTAATATTGGTCATGATATTTATAGCATTAATAAGTTGATAGAACATGGTATTGATGGTTTTGAAGTTTATTGTAGTTATCATGATAGTAAAGATGTTGAATTTTATAAAAAGGTTGTTGATGATAATGGCTTGTTGATGAGTTGTGGAAGTGATTATCATGGTATTACTAAACCTAATATCCATCTAGGGGAAACTAATTGTGATATAGATGGTAAGTTAATTGTGGAAAGGATATTAGCTAAATTATATGAAAAAGATTTATGAGCGGTTTATATTTAAGGTGATTATTGTCTTGATTTGCATACTTATAGGCTTATATTTTGGCTTAAATAGTTTTGTTTCAAATAATCAAGAAGAAGATGTTGGGGTTACTACAAAACCAGTTAAGATTCAACAAGTAGAAAGATATAGTTTAGATCTTTTTATGGTTGGTGATGCTTTGTTGCATGGGGCAGTTAATTATGCAGCTCAAACAGCAGATGGTTATGATTATAGTGGAATGCTAGATAGTCTTAAACCTATATTAAGTGGTTATGATTTAAAATATTATAATCAAGAAACGATATTGGGTGGGGACTATTTAGGTATTAGTAGTTATCCGCGTTTTAATACTCCTTTAGCATTTGGCGATTATATGGTTGATGATTTAGGATTTAATATGGTATCTCTAGCTAATAATCATGCTTTAGATATGAACGAAGAAGGTATTTTAAATAGTTTAAATTATTGGAAACAAAAAGATGTTTATATAGCAGGATGTAATGAATCATTTGAGCAACAACAAACGATAAATGTTTATGAACTAAATAATATTAGTTTTGCTTTTTTAAGCTATACTTATGGTACTAATGGCTTGTTAGCGCCTGAAGGTAAGGAATATCTAGTAAATGTCTATAATGAAGATATGTTGCAAGAAGATGTTAGTAAAGCTAATGAATTAGCAGATGTAGTTATTGTTAGCATGCATTGGGGTAATGAATATCAACATGAGCCTTCAGAAGAACAACAGCATTTAGCTAAATTGATTGCGGATAGTGGGGCGGATATTATCATTGGTTCTCATCCTCATGTAATTCAACCAGTAACTTGGATTGATGATACTATTGTTTATTATTCTTTAGGTAATTTAATAAGTGCACAAGATTCTTTGCCTTCGTTGATTGGTATGATGGGTAGCTTGAAAATTACTAAAAGTGTGATTGATAATGAGGTGGATATAGAAATAAGCCAGCCTAAAGCTGACTTATTG
>CASEWY010000147.1 GCA_949291625.1 uncultured Bacillota bacterium | reverse complement strand
GGTATAAACTTATTAAGAGAAGGTCTAGATATACCTGAAGTATCTTTAGTATGCATTCTAGATGCGGATAAAGAAGGCTTTTTACGTTCTTATCGTTCATTGATTCAAACGATAGGTAGAGCAGCAAGAAATGCCAATGGTGAAGTAATTATGTTTGCGGATACCATTACCGATTCAATGCAAAAGGCTATTGATGAGACTAATCGTCGTCGTAGTATTCAAGAAGCTTATAATAAAGTTCATGGTATTATTCCTAAGACGATTAAAAAGGATATCCAAGATGCGATTCATGGTAAAGAAACCAAGGAAATGGCTATGCAATATCTAAAGAAAAAGTCAAAGACTTCTAAGAAATCTAAAGAAGAATTAATAATATCTTTAGAAAAGGAAATGAAGGAAGCAGCAAGAGTCTTAGATTTTGAAAGAGCTGCGCAATTAAGAGATATGGTATTTGAATTAAAAAGTGAAAGTTAAGAAATTTGTTAGAATTATTCTTTAGACTATTAATTAAAGGTATGTTAGAATTTTATCAAAGGAGTTTTAAATATGACTGATAAGAAAGATTTTTTGAGTTCAATTGCTCAAGAAGTAGAAGATACTAAAAAAGGTAGAACACCAAGTAAAAAAGTAATGTCTTTTGAAGACTATAATAAACAAACTAAAATTGATCATGATGATGAAGCAATCTTAGAAGATTTACCAAAAGCAAATAAAAAGGTAGAGGAAAGTCCAAAAATTAAAAGGGAAATACCAAAAAAACCGGTAATTGAAGAGATTGAATTTGAAGATGAGGATGAAGAAGATAATTATATTTCTCAAGATGAAGGATATAATGTAGGAAATCGTCCACGTAGTTTTGAAGAAGAAAAATTGGAAAAAGTTGAGAAAAAACCAATTAAAATTGATAATAAGACATTGATAATTTTAATTGTTATTGCTGCTTTAGCTATTGTAGGTATTTATTTTGTTTTCTTTGCACCAAAGATTACTTTACCTGATTTTACAGGTAAAACTAGAAGTGAATTAACTACTTGGTTAAGCCAAAATGGTATTCAAAGCTCAGTAGTAGCACTAAGTGAAGAATATTCGATGGAATATGATGAAGATATTGTTATTTCGCAACAACAAGCTCCAGGTAAAAAGATTCATGATGATACTCCATTGAATTTCACAATTTCTTTAGGACCAGATCCAGATGAATCAATTGCTTTCCCTGATCTTATGAATATGGATTATGACAGTGTTAGTGCTTGGATTGATGAAAATAAATTATTAAATACGAAGATTAATACAGTATATAACGATAGCGTACCAGAAAATGCGGTTATTGATTATAATCTAAGAAATATCACGGAAAATAACTTTACGCGTGGTACTAATTTAACTATCAATATTTCACGTGGTAAAGCACCAGCTGGTAAAGTAAGTATCGAAGACTTAAGTGGTAAAACTTATGAAGAAGTAGAAACTTGGGCAAAGAATAAGAAAATTATATTAACTAGACAAGAAGCATATAGTGATACTATAGAAATTGGTAAAGTAATTTCCCAAAGTGTAGCATCTGGCTCAACTATTAATGAAGGTGAAGAATTAATTGTCATCGTATCTAAAGGACAAGCCGTTACCATTCCAAATTTAGTTGGCTATGATGCAACAATGTTAGAAGCTTGGACTAGTGATGCGAATAATAAAGTAGCTGTAGTTAAGCGTGAAAGCTATAGTGATCAACCAGCAGGAACAGTTATTTCACAATCTATTGAAGCTGGTAGTCAAGTTGACCAAGGTACCGTACTTGAACTAGGTATCTCATTATATATGCCACAATTACAAACTAATAGCCAAGAATGGTATGGTAAGGATTATCTAAGTTTGGTTGCGGTAGTAGATGGATGGAATGCTAAAGGCGCTAATATTGCGGTAGGCGCTTGGGATGGTGAAGTATGTGATGATACACTATCTACCCCAGGACAAATTATTGAATATCGTTGTTTAGACGCAAATGGTAATCAATTACCTTATGAAGCAAATGGTTGTGCTAGACCATTACCTTTAAATGCGAAGATTTCCATGAAGATTTCTAGTGGAGCATGCCAAGTAGCACCACCAGCTGCAAAGGATGTTACAGTACCTAATAATTTAGCATCTTCTAGCGAATTTATCTTATGGGCTAAACAAAATAATATTACTATTACCGAAACATCAGTTGAAGATAGTAGTAAAAAAGGCTGTGACTTATTGAATGAAGACTGGTCTGAGGTTACTCATAGTGATTCATGCATATTCACTGGCAAAACTTTAACAACTGGTAAGTCATATATTTTACGTAGATATAATGAACCAGCTCCTTCACCAGAAGTAACTGATTCAGGTGCTGGTGAAAATTCTTAACAATAGGAGGAAACCCTATGAACTTTTTAAATCGTGCTATAAAAAATGTTATTAGAAGGCCAACTAAATCAATTCTTTTAGCTATTACTTTCTTTGTAATTGGTAATTTGGTTATTGTTGGTTTAGGTATTTCTAGTGCGGCAGAGAATGCTAAGACTTTAACGCGTAAACAAATGCGTGCAGTTGTTAGTTATGAAGTTGATTATCAACAATTTTATCAAGATGCTGACGCGATAGAAAATGAAGATGAGCGTATGGAGTTTTATGAAAATTCTCCTAAATTAGATATGGAACTTATCAATAAGATGATGAGTGATGAAAGAGTTGCAGCGGCTAATAGTTTTAGTAATTGGACGACGATGTATGCTAATGATATGCGAGGAATTCAAAATCCTTATGCGGATGAGAATATGATGAGTGGGGGAACTATTACTTATGAAGATGGTTCAACCTATGAATATATAGAACCGGAATTTAAAATTCAGGCTAATAATTATCCTACGCAAATTGAAATTTATGAAAAGACTTATGAAGTAGTTGAGGGTAGATATTATACGCAAGAGGATATTGATAATGGTAATTATGTTTGTTTAATTACTGATGAATTGGCAGAAAATAATGGCTTGGGTGTTGGTGATCATATTACTTTAAGTCAAACTGATCCTACCCAAACTGAATCCATTGCGCAGATTTATAATATGAATCCGGAAGAATTTAATTTTGATTTGGAAATAATTGGTATCTATCATACTACTAAGACTCTTGATCCTAATGATCCTAATACTCAATATATATTTACTTATGAAGTGCCTGCTAATACGATTTTGATGCCTGCTAGTGCTTATAATGAATATACTTATAATTTGGGTAAGAAGCAATTTGATTATTATGCCGCTAATGATCCTACGGGATCTTATGGTGAATATCCTAGTTATGAAGAATCTTCAGCTATTACTTCTTCTGTCTTGTTATTAAAAGATCCATTGGATGTTGAAGATTTTGTTAAGGATTATGAAGGCGAATTGAAAGAATATAATATCTTAAATGCGAATAATGATGAATTTAAGAAATTATCTAGACCTTTAGATACGATGTCCTTTTTTGCCAATGTGGTTGTAGGTATTGTAATCTTTACGGCAGTAGTTATTATTACACTAGTTACTGCATTGACCTTAAAGACTAGATCTTATGAGATTGGGGTATTATTGTCTTTAGGTGTTTCTAAAGTGCGGGTAGTTATGCAATTATTTATGGAACTATTGATAGTAGCTATTTTAGGCTTTACCCTAAGTATAGCTAGTGGTTATATGATAGCTGGTAAAGTTGGTGATATGGTATTAGAATATCAAACAGCTACAGAAGATAAATATGCGACAGATGATAATTATGAATATATTGATCCAAATAGTTATTTTACTAATATTACGCAAGAAGATATGCTTTCCCAATATAATGTTACAATTGATGCTTTATTGATTGCAGAAATTTATGTTGTGGGAATTGGCGTAGTATTTGTTAGTATTTTAGTTCCTTCTTGGATGATAATGCGTTTCAATCCTAAGCAGATTTTATTAAATACATATTGATAAGGAGGATAAAAGATGAATTTTTTAAGACGTGCGATTAAAAATGTAATAAGAGTTCCTTCAAAATCAATATTATTAGGAATTACTTTCTTTGTAATTGGTAATTTAGTTATTGTTGGTTTAGGTTTGACTAGTGCTTCTTCAAACGCTAAGACCTTAACGCGTAAGCAAATGCGGGCGGTAGTTAGTTATGAAATTGATTATGATAAATTTTATGCTGATGGTGATGCGATTGAAAATGAAGAGGAGCGCATGGAATTTTATCAACAAAATCCGATGATAGATCTTGAACAAAATGCTAAGATGATTGCGGATGAAAGAGTTAAAGCTGTGGATGCTTTTAACTATCGAATTGTTTATGCTCCTGATTTGCAATATGTTAGTAATCCTTATGCTACTTATGATAATTCAGTTTCTTATACGATAGATGCTGAAGGCAATGAAGTGGAATATCAAAATCCAACAATGAAAGTAGAAGCTAATATCTATCCGATGCAAATAGCTTTATACGAAAATACCTATGAAGTAGTAGAAGGACGTTTCTATACGCAAGATGATATTGATAGTGAAAATAAAGTTTGTTTGATTACTGATGAGTTAGCTGATATAAATAATTTGCATATTGGTGATACGATTACTATTGGTAATTATGCTACTTATGATATAGATAATTTTACTAATGCAGGATTAGATACTACTAATATGTATTTAGATTTAGAAATTATTGGTATTTATCATAATAATAATCAAATTGATCCAAATGATAGTAATGCCCAATATCTGCAATCATATGATGTTCCTAGTAATACCATTTTGATACCAGGTACTACCTATAGTCGTTATAATTATGATGTATCTACCATAAGTAATACTTATTATCAACAAATATATGGTTCTGAGTATGAAATGCCTACTTATGAAGATTATACACAAATTAGTAGTGCAGTATATTTGTTGGATGATCCATTACATGTTGAAGATTTTGTTAATGATTATCAAGATGAATTAGGTGATTATCAAATATTAAATGCGAATAATGAGGAATTTAATCGAATGGCTAGACCTTTAGATTCTATTTCTATGTTCGCTAATTTGATATTGATTATTGTTGGTGTGGCTTCAGTAATTATTATTACCTTAATAGTTGCCTTGACTTTAAAGACTAGAACTTATGAAATGGGCGTTTTATTGTCAATGGGTGTTAGTAAGATGAAAGTCATCATGCAATTGTTTATTGAATTATTGATTGTAGCAATCATTGGTTTTACATTGAGTATTGTTAGTGGTAGTTTGATAGCTGGTAAAGTTGGTGAGGTAGTGCTTGATTATCAAGTGGCTACAGAAAATGAATATGCTTCTGAGGATGATAATAATATTATTTATGTTGGTGGTATAGATTCTTATTTTACCCAAGTTAGTCAAGAAGAATTATTATCACAATATGAAGTTACTATTAGTCCAATGATTATTGCAGAAATTTATATTTTAGGTTTAGGCGTAGTATTTATTAGTATTGTTATTCCTTCAATGATGATTATGCGCTTTAATCCAAAACAAATTCTATTGGATACCAATTAAAAGGAGGTAAGCATGAGTAGTATATTGAGACTTGAAAAAATCAATTATGGATATGAAGATGGTGGTTATCGTCGTCAAATTCTGAAGGATTTAAGTTATGATTTTGATAGTGGTAAGTTTTATACCATATTAGGGCCTAGTGGTAGTGGTAAGACGACTTTATTGAGTATTATTGCTGGATTGGATAAACCTGATAGTGGAGAAATTTATTATGAAGGTGAAAATATTAAACAAATAGGTTTATATAAATATCGTCGTAATAAAATTGGTATTGTCTTTCAATCATATAACTTAGTTAATTATCTTACAGGTTTAGAAAATATTGAATTAGCAATGTCAGAAACGGATAATAAGATTCCAAAGAATCATAAGGAAGTGGCTTATGCTTTATTAGCTAAATTTGGTATTGTTAAAAGTAAGGCTGATCGTTTAGTTACTAGACTTTCTGGTGGAGAACAACAACGTATTGCGATTGCTAGAGCGATTGCTTCTAATGTTGATTTGATTTTTGCTGATGAACCTACAGGTAACTTGGATAGTGCTACGGAAGAAGAAATCATTAAGATATTTAAGATGCTAACGGAAGAATTTGGTAAGACAGTTATTGTGGTTACCCATAGTAATGAAGTTAGTAAACTTAGTGATCACCGTGTTTTATTGCATGAAGGTATATTGAAGGAAATTGAATAAAAAGATGTTAAAAAGTGACATCAAACATATTTGAAAATAAAAAATTGTATTAGATTTCTTGTTGTCGAAAAGTCTTAAAACATAAAAGACATTGCAGATACTGACTTTTTTGTGCATTAAGGCACTTAAAATTGTAATGTCTTTTGACGTTTTGGTGCCCAAATGGTGCTCCAATTTCTTACGGAAATATAAAACCATATGGACAGATATAAGAAAATATCATGCTAATATAGGAGAAAAATAATAGAAAAAATTATATATGGGTGATATAATTTTTCCATACAAAGTGACAACTTTGTATTTGTTTAATGGTTGAATTTCTGAAAGGCGGTGAAGCAATTATGCGGTTTGTTCGAGGTAATTACTCGGTGCAGTTGTAAAATCTGGTAACAGGTTGCATCGAGGTTAAAAACTTATGTTATCAGGTAACTGCACCTTATTGTAAAACATAAAATACCAATACGAAAAGGAGTAGTTATACAATGAATAAAGAACAGTTATTAAATGAATGGTTAGAAGAAGAAAAGGTTGCACATATTCATGGGTGGGATTTTTCTCATATACATGGAAAATATGAAGAAGAAAACGATTTACCTTGGGATTATAGTAAAATTATTCGTCACTATTTATCGCCTGAAATGAAACTATTAGATACTGATACAGGTGGTGGCGAGTTCCTTCTTTCATTAAAACACCCTCTCTGTCATTTGAGTGCAACAGAAGCATATCCACCCAATGTCGAACTGTGCAAAGAAAAATTACTTCCACTTGGGGTGGATTTTAGGGAAGCAGATGGATCTGCAAAACTTCCTTTTGATAACGAAACATTTGATATTGTAATAAATCGTCATGGAGCTTTCAACGAAAATGAAATATGGCGAGTATTAAAACCCAAAGGAATTTTTATTACTCAACAGGTAGGGGCAGAAAATGATAGAGAACTTGTTGAACTATTATTAAACGAGGTACCGCCATTACCATTTCCAAAGCAGTATTTGCATGCAGTGCAAAAAGCATTTCAAAAAGTAGGTTTTACAACTCTTGAAGCAGAAGAAGTATATCGTCCAATTAAATTTTGGAATGTAGGTGCTCTCGTTTGGTTTGCACATATTATTGAATGGGAATTCCCTAATTTTAATGTAGAGGAATGTTTGGCAAATTTATACCATGCACAAGAAGTGTTAGAAAAAAATGGAGTAATAGAGGGCAGAATACATAGATTCCTTTATGTAGCTCAAAAATAGTTTTGTTGTGTCTTGACAGATTTCAGTTTGCTTAAGGGTTTGGGGTATTCTCAACAAGCAAAAATTACTCTTACTGTCAGGGTACCCCCCTTTCCTATGCTTGCTATGGAACTTTTCATAAGGGAACGGAAGGGAAAGGATAATCCGAACAGAGCGCAAGTTTGCTTGAAAATGTTACGCAATTAAAGGGGATTTTTGAGAGAAAAAGTATAAACATTCTGCCGTATTGATTTTGGTGTCTGAAAAGCCTTTGATTGGCAAGCTTATTGAGGTCTCTATTGCGTAACAGAAAAGTGTAAATGCAAGAGTGTTTCTAAACTGCCTCTATGCGTGCGGTAAAGTTGCCCTATGCTTGTGTTTGGTGCCTTGTTTGTGGTGCTAAAATGGTGCTAAACTTTACAAAACTAACTTATGCGGAGATATGAGAAGATATAAGCAAGAATGGGAAAAGTCTTGAAAATACAGGATTTTTCCATACATCTATAAACACTGTTAAGAAGTTATAAGACTATTTTCGTCTATAAAATCAATAAAAAATATAGCACGTTTTGAGCATATAAAATCGCTAGAAACGTGTTTTTATTTATGTTTGCATGTTAAGTTTTTTAAGCAAAATAGAAAAATCGAAACTATATTTAGTTAAATAGAGAAATTTTCTCCAAATAAGGTTATAAAATGTTGTTTATGAATTGTTGTTGTGTTATACTTTATTCGAAGGAGGAAAGTGCTATGTTAGTTAAAGTTAGTGTTGAAAACTTCAAGTCTTTTGATTCTCAAGTTGAATTATCAATGATTTCTTCTGGAAAAATTCAAAGTCTTAAAGATCATAAGATTACTATTAAAAGTACTAATATTTTGAAACATGCAGTTATTTATGGTGCTAATGCTTCAGGAAAATCAAATCTTGTTGATTTTTTTGGCTTATTCAAAAGAACTATACAAAATAATATTCCTTTAGAAGCAGTTGAATGGTATTGTAAAAATCGTGAAGAAAATAAAACTAAAAAAAGCTCCTTTGAGATACAATTTACTTTAAATAATAGGTTTTATGCTTATGGGTTTTCAGCTATATTAAATGAACGTAAAATTATTGATGAATGGTTATATGAATTATACCAAGATGGTTCATATAAGATGTTATTTGAACGTGAATTAAATAAATGTCCTATATTAGGCGATAAAATAAAATTAAATGCTGATGAAAAGAAACGTTTTGAGGTTTATGCTGAAGATTTTAAAGGAAATACTGAATATTTATTTTTGAGTGAAATGAATAGAGGAAAAAAATATCAAAATAATTCTAAACTATTATTTTTTCAAGAAGTTTATCGTTGGCTTAGAGGTAATTTATATGTTATTCATCCTGATACTCCTTTAATGGATTTTGAATATTATTATGATGATAAATCTTTAGAGCTTATTAATCGAGTGATAAAAACTTTTGATACGGGAATAACAGATGTAACAGTAAAAGATATAGGATTAGAGGAATTAGAAAATTCTGTTCCTAAAAAAATATATAATGATATAATGAGACAAATTCGCAGTAAAATTGAAGAAAATCCAGATGCAAATATTCATCTAACTATGCGATCTAAAGAGAGTATTTTTAATATTTCTACGGATGAAAACAATGAGTTAATTGTTAAAACTATTCGTTTACATCATGGAAAGTCTTTTTATGACTTTAGATTTGAAGATGAATCGGATGGAACTAGAAGATTATTTGATTTAACTGATATGTTGTTAAATAGTAAAGATGATGTAGTATATGTTGTTGATGAATTAGAAAGAAGTTTACATCCAAAATTGACTGAACACTATCTTAAAACATTCATGAAGTTTCATGAAGAGCATCAAAATCAGTTAATTTTTACTACTCATGAATCATCAATCATGGATCAATCTTTATTTAGACGTGATGAAATATGGTTTGTTGAAAGAAACGAGGCGAATGCTAGTACTATATATTCTTTGGATTGCTTTAAAGAGCGATATGATAAAGTGTTAAGCAAAGCATATTTAGAAGGTAGATATGGTGCAATCCCTATATTTTCGTCGTTTGATTGGGAAAAGGAGGTTTAGTTATGCCTCCAGTTCGCAACTATTCTAATTGGAATAAACGCCCTTTTGATCAACATGGGCAAATAGAACCTTATAAGAAGTTTTTCTTTATATGTGAGGGTGCTAATACTGAGGTATTTTACTTTAAAAAATTAATTGATCTTCGAAAACAATTAGGAATTCACGCTTTAATAGATTTACGCTTGCTTGAAAAAATAGAAGAAGATAAAAATATAAGCAATCCTAAAAGATTGTTAGAATTTGCTGAAGAAATAAAGGGTGATTCTGATATTTCTTTTGATAAAGAACAAGATAAAATGATTGTAGTAATAGATGCTGATATATATGAAAATAATCAAGAAGCTTATGATGAATTGCTTAATAAAGCAAATGAGTATCAGGATATTTTAGCTGTAACTAATCCTGCTTTCGAATTGTTTTTACTTCTTCATTACGAAAATTCATATGAAACGATTATTAAGCCTAATGAAGCAGATATTATTAAAAATCGAAAGGTAGGGACTCGTCGATATATTGATAAGTTATTTTCTGATATTAGTGGTATGAATAGCAAAACTAATCCAAATATTGGAAAACTAGCTGAAAAAATAGAAATTGAAATTGAACAGGAACAAAAAATTAATCAAGATATTTATCATTGTAAAGGCAAACTTACATGTAATATGGGGAAAATAATTTCGGATATTAAAAATATTAAATTGCCTATTTAAAATTAAATTATCGAGAAAAATTAAGCAAAAAGTCGTTACTTTTTGCTTTTTTAATAGTGAGGGTTTAGAATAATAGTTATTAGAAGGAGGGAAAGACAGTGGATGATGTTAAATTATTAAAAATTTTGGAAAAGGATCCACGTATTTCTACTAAAGATTTAGCGGATATTTTAGATGAGACGGAAAATAATATATTGGAAGTAAAGAATCGTTTAGAAAGAAATAAAGTAATATGTGGTTATCATACGGTAATAAATTGGGATAAGACTAATTGTGATCGTGTACAGGCAATTATTGAAGTAAGTGCTAAGACAGAAAGAGATAAAGGCTATGATGAGGTAGCTATGCGCATTGCTCGTTTTCCTGAAGTTAAAAGCTTATATTTAATGAGTGGTAAAAATGAATTTATGGTATTGATTGATGGTAAGACCATGCGTGAGATTGCGGACTTTGTTGGCCAAAAATTAGCGCCTTTAGAAGGTGTAATGTCTACAGTTACTTGTTTTGTGCTAAAACAATATAAAATCGAAGGTGTTGTCATTGATGAAGAGCATTTTGAAGATCAAAGGCAGATAGTAACACCATGAGTCAATATTTAAATGAGAAAATTAAGGGCATAAAACCTTCGGGAATTCGTAAATTTAGTGAAATGGCTTCTAGTGTTCCAGGAGTTATTTCCTTAGGTGTTGGAGAACCGGATTTTATTACCCCTTGGCATATTCGCGAAGAAGCAATATACGCTATTGAATCTGGACGTACTTACTATACGCCTAATTTAGGTTTACCAGAACTTAGAAAAGAGATATGTAATTATTATCAAAGGCGCTTTGGTTGTAATTATGATTGGAAAAAACAATGTTTAGTTACCGTTGGGGCTAGTGAGGCTATCGATATATGCATGCGTACCATCTTAAATCCAGGAGATGAAGTAATATTGCTTAGTCCATGTTATGTAGCTTATACACCTAGTGTAGAGCTTGCAGATGGGGTTGTTAAATATGTCAATCTTAAAGAAGAAGAGCGTTTTAAATTAACACCTGAGGCTTTAGAGGCAGCTATTACTCCTAAGACGAAAATGTTATTTTTAAATTTTCCTAGCAATCCTACAGGAGGAATTATGACGCATGATGATTATGCTAAATTAATTCCTATTATTAAAAAACATAATCTTGTAGTATTGAGCGATGAAATATATGCAGAATTAACATATGATGGAACTTTTTGTTCATTAGCTAGTTTTGAAGAAATAAAAGATCAAGTAATTATTTTAAATGGTTTTAGTAAGGCTTATGCCATGACGGGTTGGCGTTTAGGCTATATTTTAGCTCATCCAGATATAATTGAAGCAATGATAAAAATTCATCAATATACTATTATGTGTCCAAGTATCATTAGCCAATATGCCGGTATTGAAGCGGCTAAAAATGGTGATGAAGATTGTAAGATGCATAGAGAATCTTTCTTAGCACGCCGTAATTTTATTGTTAATAATTTGAATCGTATTGGTTTAACTTGTCATATGCCTCAAGGGGCTTTCTATGTATTCCCTAGTATTGCTAAAACGGGTTTAACTAGTGAAGAATTTTGTGAAAAATTATTATATGAAGCTAAGGTGGCAGTAGTACCTGGCAATGCCTTTGGGGAAAGTTGCGAAGGGCATGTAAGAATTTCTTATGCTTATATTATCGATTTGATTAAAGAAGCTTTGAGTAGAATTGAGAAATTCTTAAAGCAGTTTGAAAATTAAACATTTACAATAGCTAACAATTTTGGTATAATACCACAGCGGAAAGATAGATAACAATCTGTTTATTCCTTGCTAAGAAATTAGCCGATAGACCAAAAGGAGGTAAAAAAACATATGAGAAAGTATGAAGTAATGTACATTATTAATGCTTCTTTAGAAGAAGAAAAACGTGTAGCTTTAATTGAAAACTTACATGGTATCATTACTAATGGTGGTGGTAGCATCGTTAAAGTTGATGAATGGGGCTTACGTGATTTTGCATATCCAATTGAAGATATGACAAAAGGTTACTATGTAGTTACAACATTTAATGCTGATAACGAATGTGAAAAAGAATTTGATCGTTTAATGCGTATCAATTCTAATGTAGTTCGTTATATGATCATTAAATTAGACGAAGAATAAGAGGTAAAATATATGATTAATCGCGTGGTTTTAGTTGGTCGTGTTACCAAGGATGTCGAAGTTCGTAAGACTACATCAGGATTAAGTGTGGCACAATTTACGGTTGCTTGCAATCGTCGTCAAAGTGCAAATTCACCTGAAAGACAAGCTGATTTTATTAATTGTGTTGCTTGGCGTCAAACAGCTGATTTTTTAAGTCAATATTGTAAAAAAGGTGCACTAGTTGGTGTAGAAGGTAGAATCCAGACCCGTAATTATGATAATGCGGAAGGTCGCAGAGTATATGTTACCGAAGTTGTATGTGATTCAGTTCAATTATTAGCTCGCCCTGCTTCAAGTGGTATGGCAAATACAACTAATATGTCAATGAATGAACATAATAGTTTTGTAGATGATAATGCTGGATTAGACGATAACGGATTCGATGATTTCACTTCAGGAGTATCTTTAGATATTTCTAGTGATGATTTACCATTTTAATTGAAAGGAGATTGTTATAATGGCTTTTAAGAAACAAAGAATGGGACGTAAAAAAGTTTGTTACTTTACAAAAAATAACATTACGTACATTGATTATAAAGATGTTGAATTATTAAAGAAATTTATCTCACCTAATGGTAAGATTATTCCTAGACGTGTTACTGGT
>CASEWY010000146.1 GCA_949291625.1 uncultured Bacillota bacterium | reverse complement strand
CTTGTCACTATCTTCTTGTTGATATAGTTCATTTAGACTACTTGATAGTCTTTTTTTCATTTCGGCAGCTGCCGCATCAGTGAAAGTCAAGGCAACAATTTTATTTAGACTTACTTTATCTTTGATACATCTTTTTAATAGACGTTGGACCAATACACTAGTTTTCCCTGCACCGGCAGAGGCACTTACTAAGATATTAGTATCGATGGTATTGATGGCTTCTAATTGTTCATTATTAAATTTCATCTTCTTCTCCTTTGCCAGCTTTTAAGGGTTTATCATAAATAATATGGTCTTCACCTTGGTTTTTATTTAAACAGATATTTTGGAATTGACAATATCTACAGCCATCTTTACTTGGGCTAATAGAAATATTACCGTTTTTTAATTGTTCTAAAAGATAATTATAAATATAGTCTAAACATTCTTTGATTAATGTAGGGTCTAATTTTGCATTTTTGATATTGTTGCCAAAATCTAGTCCGGTATCAGTGGCATCATTAATAGTTATACCTTCTAATTTTTTATTATCGATAAATAATTGATCGACATATTCTTTATCTATTTCGATTATTTTATTTCTAGATATCTTAGTAGCAGGAACTTTAATATTCTCATTTTTTAAGGAGAAATAGTAACTTCCTACTGGTTGTTTATTTAATATTTGTTCGCCTAAGAATAGATAAGTCATTAATTGTAATTGTAGACCAGCTTGTATCTTTTTTTCTTGTAGTTTTTTAGTGCTTGATTTGTAATCGATAATTCTAAAATAATTATGATTTGTATCTATTCTATCAATAGTTCCTTTAATCATTATTGGTAGATTGTTATATTGTTGTAAAAACTTATATTCGGTTTTATAAGGCTTAAATGAAGTTTCACTTTCCATTTTATTTAGAATAGTAAAAGTTAATTCTAAATTTTTAATCATTCTTGTTTGAATAGCTTTAATAAATAATTGTTCTTTTGGAAATAATTTATTTAATTGCTTAAATAGTGGTTCAGATATTTCTATTAGTTTATCAATGTTTTTGGTATAGTCTTTATTAAAGATACTTATCATATTTTCCATTATGGCATGCATAATAGTACCGATGATATTGGCTTCAATTTGAAAATTATAACTTTGATTAATTTTTAGACCATATTGAATAAAATAAGCATATGGACAATTAAAATAACGTTCAAAAGAAGATATGCTACCATATAACATATCATCTTTAAAAAAGATAGAAGTATCATTTAAGTTTGGATGATCATTAATATATAAGTCATTACTTACTAATGGCCATTTAGTAAAGTTTAGATTTAATTCTTCAATTTCTAAAGCTAATTCAAATACTTTATTAGCATAATCATTAGTATAATAAGAATAATAGATATTATTAGCTGAGCTATGAATCCAATTTAATTGTTGCATATAAAGATCATAACGTTCATCTAGAGGAATGATATCAATTTTCTGTAAATAATCTTCATCAAAGATACCATCATAATTTGTAAAATTAGGATAAGTTTTAGAAGTACAACCAAGAATATAAGCATATTCTCTAGCAAACACCGGATGACATAAATCAGTTACGATTATACTATTTTCTTGATAGCTAGTATTATCCATAGTAATATTGGCAATTTGTTCCTTAATAATAATGATATCTTGAATATCATTAATCATATTTAAAGATTCATTGATGATTGTAGCTGTCTTATTTGTAGCAGTTATATCATTAAAATCCTTACTTATTTCATAGGCGATAGGCAAAATGTTATTTAATTCTACATTTAGACATTTGTTTAATTGTTCTTTAATGCTTAAAAAATAATTTAAAGAACGATTAGCCATTTCTTGAATATTATTTAAATCATTTTTATTTAATATCGTAATATCATCTAAATTAGGTAATTTATATAAATCATCTAAAGTACTTATATAAGTATCAAAATAGGCATATAAATCATTAGGATAATCATAGGCAAAACAATGATTAAATAGACATTCTTTTAAATTATTGATAGTAGGTTCTAACATGAAATCTACTAATTTACTAAAATGTAATACGACATTTGGTCTTATCTTATCAATTATAGGAGTAAATGGTATTTGATAACGATTGAATATTTGTTTTAAGATGGGTAATTGATTTTGATAATCACATAGGATGATATTAGTTTTATCAGCATTATTTTTATTTACGATATCTTGGGCTACACTTTCAATTTCTTGACGGATATTTAGAGCATAATGTCCTTGCCTTTTAATATCTTTTAGATTGCTTAAAGGAATAATATTGGTAAATTTTTGTTTTAAATTGTTACTAAATAAATCATTACAAAAATAGTCTAGAGCTTCTACATTATCTGTTTCTAATTTTATATTGCGCATTTGATATTGAGGATAATCTAAGTGATATATAGCTTTTATAATCTTTTTTAATTCTTGTTCCTGAGGATTATCTTCGGGTAATTTTTCGATATCTTGATTATATAGAATTAAATCCTGGGTAAAGGATAGTACTTCTTGAATAAATTTAGGATATTGAAGCATAGGCTTAAATATATTTAATTCTAAATTGTTTAATATTTGTTTGGCTTCTAATAATAGATTAGTTGAAGAAGGCATATTAAAATTATAAGCATAGGCTTCTATCGGCATTAGTTTTATATCAAAGATAGTTTCTTGATTGGCTAATAGTTGATTTAAATAATAACCTTTTAAATAATTAGGACAGATGATAGTTTTCATGTAGAACTCCTTTAAATACTATTAGTATAACTTTTTTTATGAACTTTGTCATAGTGAACTACTTCATTTATAGAAGTGGTATAACCTAAGATTAGATGTGATACAATTAAAAAAGAGAAGAATCATTATGATTTAAAAAGGTATTAGTATGAAAATTGCCATTTTAGAAGACAATGTTGTTTTTTATTAAAGAAAATTGGTTTTCCTAAATTCAAAGTAAAAAGACATAAGCAAAGTTATACAACTAATTATGTAAATGGCAATATTAAATTAGAAAATGGATATTTAGTATTGCCAAAACTTAAAGGAATTAAGATAAAACAGCATCGTAAAATACCTGAGGGATATAAACTTAAATCGGTAACTATAACAAGAGTGCCAAGTGGAAAATATTATGCTAGTATTCTTATTGAATATGAACAAGATAATAAAAAGATTGAGCCAAAATCATTTGTTGGTTTAGATTTTTCAATGTCTGAATTATATGTAACAAGTGATAACAATCAAGCGAATTATCCACACTACTATCGTTGTTCACTAGAAAAACTTG
>CASEWY010000145.1 GCA_949291625.1 uncultured Bacillota bacterium | reverse complement strand
GTTCAAGAAGCTCATCCTGATGTGGATATTTATCTAGCAGCTTTAGATGATCATTTAAATGAAAAAGGTTATATTGTTCCAGGCTTAGGTGATGCTGGAGATAGAATATTTGGTACTAAATAATGAAAAACTTAGTTAAATATTTAAATTTAGGTATTGTAATTGTTTTATGTCTAATATTTGGTTTAGGTATTGGGCATTTAGTTGATATATTTTTTCATTTAGAAGTTGTTGGTAAATTTGTTGGCTTGATAGTTGGTACTATCTTGGGCTTTATGTATTTGTGGAAACTTGGTAAAAATGAGTGATAAAAAAGATTATTTATATTGTTTATTAATTGGCTTATTTTTGGCAATCATAGCTTATTTTTTTAATTTTACTTGGGGTAATGGTATAATCCTTGGGGTTGTAATGGGCTTATTGCATTATATTATCATGGCGTTTTGTTTGAGTAGAATGTTAAAGATGACTAAGTTTTCTATAGGTTTATTCATTTTATATTTCTTTGCGAATATGGGTAATATTATCTTGGCACTAGCTATTAGTTGTTTATTGCCGAATATTTTTAATGTAATAGCTTGTGCAGTTGGTTTGATATTACATAATGGATATATCTATGGCAAGACTTTATTTGTTTCATTGAAAAAAAGGAAAGGGGTGTGAGTTATAAGATTATGACGATTGTTATTCAGCCAGAGGTATTTTATATTATCGCTATAACGGCTTTGCTTTGTTTATTTTGCGTTTTATGTAAGCGCTCTCTTGAAAAGATGGATCCTATGGAAAAACCTAAGGGCTTAGGGTTTTTCGCTATTTGGATAGTTGAGACCATTGATAATATGGTAGAGTCTAATACTAATAAAAGTAAAGTTAAATTATTAGCGCCTTATATAGGTACTCTTGCTATGTATTTATTAGTTAGTAATTTAATTGGTTTGTTAGGGTTGACTCAACCTACAGGTAATTATAGTGTTACCTTAGCATTAGCACTAATTACCGTTATCTTAAGAGAAAGGGAAGCTTTGAAGACCAATGGGCTTAAGGATTATATCAAAGGTTTATTTGATCCTATTCCCCCATTTATCATTCCAAACTTATTTGGAAAGATAGCACCCTTAGTTTCCATGTCTTTGCGTTTATTTGGTAATATTCTTAGTGGAACAATAATTATGACTTTAGTTTATGCTTTCTGTTCATGGTTGAGTTCGCTAGTGCCAGTAATTGGGGCATTTAATTTTATTGGACCAATAATTGCCCCGGTATTACATGCTTATTTTGATGTATTTGCCGGATGTATTCAAATGTTTATCTTTATAACATTAACTCAAGTTTATATAGGTAATGAACTTCCATTGGAAGAAAATAAATAACAATATCAAAGGAGGAATTTTAGATTATGGATATTGGTAGAGGTTTAGTAGCAATTGGTGCAGGAATTGCAGTATTCACAGGTATGATGACAGGTATTGGTCAAGGATTTGCGGCAGGTAAAGCTGTAGAAGCAGTTGGTAAAAATCCCGAAGCAGAAGGTAAGATTCGTACTATGTTGATTCTAGGCTGTGCAATTGCTGAAACATGTGCAATTTATGGTATGTTAATTGCCTTCTTATTAATTTTCGTTTTTAAATAGGATATAAAATAAGGATAGGTAAGCAAAGATGGAATTGAGTTTTGATGTTGCAGGACAATTGTTCCCAAATCTAAATACAAT
>CASEWY010000144.1 GCA_949291625.1 uncultured Bacillota bacterium | reverse complement strand
CCATATTCTAATATAATTTTTGAATAGTTTGACCTGATGTGTAATAAGTATAATGTTATTCGTAACTAAAAACTTAAGTGTATATTATAAATAAACAATTATGTTAAAATATCCTTTAGTTTTTTTTAATTTTAATTTTATAATTATTTAAGAAAGAAGATGAATTATATGACAAATGATAAGACTTTTAAAATGATTAATGAGCCAGTTGAAAAATTGATTAATCATTTAGCCATACCAACAATTATGAGTATGCTTATTACTTCTATTTATAATATGGCAGATACTTTCTTTGTAGCGAAAATAAATACTTCGGCTACTGCAGCAGTTGGTGTAGTATTTGCGATAATGGCGCTTATTCAAGCTATTGGCTTTTTTTGTGGACATGGCTCAGGTAATTTTATTTCTAGAATGTTAGGAGCTAATAAGCAAGAGGAAGCTAAAAGGATGGCTATTACTGGTTTTGTATTAGCATTTTGTTTTGGTAGTATTTTAATGATATTAGGCCTTATCTTTTTAAAACCTCTAGCAATCATCCTAGGTAGTACCCCTACTATGTTACCTTATAGTATGGATTATTTAAAATGGATTTTAATTGGTGCGCCTTTTATGTGTGCATCTTTAGTAATGAATAATCAGCTGCGCTTTCAAGGTAATGCCTTTTTTGCGATGATAGGTATAACTACTGGGGGAGTTTTAAATATAATTCTAGATCCTATCTTCATCTTTGTATTTGATTTTGGTATTGCTGGAGCAGCAATTGCGACTATTCTTTCTCAAGCAATATCTTTTGTTATCTTATTAATAGGAATATTTAAAAGTGATTCGCTAAATTATCAATTTTCCGCTATTTCGATAAATAAATATTATTTATCCCAAATGGTAAGAGGAGGATTTCCTAGTCTATGTCGTCAGGGAATAAGTGGTATTTCAACTGCTATTTTGAATATTTGTACTGGTCCATTTGGTGATAGTGCAATTGCAGGTATTTCGATTGTTACAAGATTGATGCAATTTTTCTATTCAGTAGTCATTGGTTTTGGCCAAGGCTTTCAACCGGTTTGTGGTTTTAATTATGGAGCTAAAAAATATGAACGTGTTAAAGCTGGATTTGTCTACGCTGTTAAAGTAGGAACAAGCTTTTGTATTATAGTTGCCTTAGTTGCGATGATATTTGCTCCTCAAATAATTACTTTTGTTCAAGGAAATGAAGTTGAAGTTATTAAAGTAGGTACAGCAGCTCTTAGATTTCAAGCTTTAGTCTTTCCTCTTATGGCCTTTGTAACTATGACCAATATGATGTTACAAGTTGCCGGAAAAGCGGTACAAGCATCAATTTTAGCATCTGCTCGTCAAGGAATATTTTTAATACCTTGTGTAGTCATCTTACCTTTATTTTTAGGTGTATTAGGTGTTGAGATGGCTCAAATGGTTGCGGATGTTGTGTCGTTTGCTATTGCGATTCCATTTGCAAAAAGCTTTTTAAAGGAAATTGCAGTCGATTAAATTTTAATATAAAATAAGAAATAGGTGGTGATAAGTTATGCATTATGATTTTACATCCATTATTGATAGAGCTAATATGGATGCCCTAGCCATAGATATACCTTTAAATGAAGGATATCTAGGAACCAAAACCAAGGAAGGTTATAGTATTATTCCTATGTGGGTAGCTGATATGAATTTTGCAACTTTACCAGATATTTGTGATGCTGTAGTCAAAAGAGCTAAACATCCAACTTTTGGCTATTTTGAATATCGTAAAGAATATTATGATGCGATTATCAATTGGCATAAATCGCGCTTTGGTATTAATGATTTAAAACAAGAATATATTGGCTATGAAAATGGAGTATTAGGAGGAGTAATTAGCGCCCTAAGAGTATTATGTGCACCAGGCGATAATATTTTAGTACAATCTCCTACTTATATTGGTTTTTCTAAATCTTGTAGTGATAATGGCTATAATTTAATCGAAAATCCTTTAATTCAAGATGATAAAGGTATTTGGCGCATTGATTATCAAGATGTCGAAGAAAAACTAGTAAAATTTAATATCCATACAGCTATCTTATGCTCTCCTCATAATCCGATGGGAAGAGTATGGGAAAAAGAAGAATTAGTACGTTTGATGGATATCTATAAGAAACATAATGTATATGTAATATCTGATGAGATTTGGGCTGATCTAATCATGCCTGGTAAGGTTCATATCCCTACACATACGATTAGTGAAGATGCCGCAATGCGTACAATCTCTTTATATGCGCCAAGCAAAACATTTAATCTTGCTGGCTTGATCGGTTCCTATCATATCATCTATAATGATTATCTTCGTGCGCGCATCGAGAAGGAAAGCCGCAGGACCCATTATAATTCGATGAATGTTTTGAGCATGCATGCTTTACTAGCAGCTTATTCTTCAAATGGTGAAGTATGGTTAGAAGAATTAAAAGAAGTTCTTAAAGCTAATATTGATTATGCTTGTAAGTTTATCGAAGATAATTTTGATGGCATAAAAGTTAGTAAACCAGAAGGTACTTATATGCTATTTATAGATTGTAGTGAATATTGTCAAAAGCATAATATTTCTATTGATGAATTGCAGAAAAAAGGTGTTGAATATGGGGTTATTTGGCAAGATGGTAGACCATTCCATGGGCCTTGTCATATTCGGATGAATTTAGCATTGCCACATGTTTTGGTAATTGAAGCTTTTGATAGGCTAAATAGATATGTCTTCAAATGATTTCTTCAATAATTATGGAAAATAAATAGCTGGAATAATTTTTATGACAATGTTATCTTGATACC
>CASEWY010000143.1 GCA_949291625.1 uncultured Bacillota bacterium | reverse complement strand
TTCTAGTGATAATAAGGAAATGGCTTATAAATATATTGAATGGCGTATTTCTCAACAATTACAAGAAGTTACAAGTTTGTCTTTGAATGAAGGCCCTACAAATTCTAATGTTGAATTGAGTGATGAAGAGGCTGCAAATCTTACATATGGGGCTGTAGCTGAAAATGCTAAGACTATTGATTATACATTTGTTAATCCATTATTGACACAATGGACTGATCAATGGAATCGTATCCTTAATCGTTAATTAAAAGGTTAAATCTATGACATATGATATAATCGTTAAAAATTGTTGGGTATTTAATAGTTTTTTAAAGAAATTTGTTTTTAATGATGTAGCAATTAAAGATGGAAAGTTTGCTTATATTGCTTCAAATATCGATAGTGAAAGTGCGAAGATTATCGATGGCAATAATGCATACATGATTCCGGGTTTGATTGATATTCATATGCATATTGAAAGTTCAATGAGTATTCCTAATTGTTTTGCATATAGCGTATTGCCTTGGGGTACTACTACGGTAGTAGCTGATCCTCATGAGATTGCGAATGTGGCAGGCAAAGAAGGGATACTCTTCTTTTTATCCCAAAAAACACCTTTGGATATTTATTATGGAATTCCTTCTAGTGTGCCTGCTACTAATCCTGATTTAGAAACAACCGGGGGCATAATTGGTATAGATGAAGTTAAAGACTTATTAGATGATCCTAGAATTGTTTGCTTGGGTGAGGTTATGAACTTTCATGATGTGTGTTATAAGCCTGATTCTTTGAGTGCTAATATTATTAAAATTTGCAAAGAAAAACGATTTCAAATGCCTTTAGAGGGTCATTGTCCTAAAATTGATGGTGAAAAGTTACAAAATTTCTTATTTCAGGGAATTAGTGCGGATCATACTCATCAAACTTATAAGAGCGTTTATGAGAAAATTACTAATGGCATGTTTTTAGAAATTCAAAGAAAGTCGATGACTCAGGATGTTATTGATTGCTTAATGGAAAATAATTTCTATGAATATTTTTGCTTTGTTACAGATGATGTAATGGCGGATAAGCTTCGTTATGGGCACTTAAATGAATTGGTTGCTTTAGCTATTAAGATGGGTATGCCTAAAGAAATGGCTATATATTGTGCTACCTTTACGCCTGCTAGAAGAATGCATTTGGAAGATAGGGGAGCTATTGTACCAGGTAGAATTGCAGATTTTATCTTATTGAAGGATATTGATAATTTTAAGATTGATAAAGTTTATAAAAGAGGTATTGATGTTTCAACTTTAAATTATGAACAAGCAATTAATATACCTAATAAATTTTTGAATACTTTACATTGTAAAAAGGCTAATATTGAAGATTTTAAAATTAAAATTGAAGGTAATAAAGCCTTATGTAATATCATGGCTATTGAACCACATTCTACTTTTACAACGCATCAACAAAGATGGTTAAATATTAAAGATGGTATCTTAGATAAAGATGATTTAGTCATGATTACCATATTTGAGCGTTATGGTAAATCAAATGATATTGCCCATGGCTTAGTAGCTAATGCAATTAAAGAATCTGGGGCAATTGCTTCTTCTTGGGCTCATGATCATCACAATGTATTAGTTTTAGGGACTGACTATGAAGATATGGTAATCGCTCAAAATGAATTATTAAAGATGCAAGGTGGTATAGTTGTAGTTAAAGATCATAAGATAATAGCTAAATGTATCTTAGAAATTGGAGGCATTGTAAGTAGTAGACTAATTGAAGAGCTAGGAAAAGATTTAGAAAATGTTCGTGAAGCCATAAAAGAATTAGGTTATGAACATGATAATGAGATTATGTCGATAGCTACACTATCCTTATTAGTATCACCTGCTTTAAAAATTAGTGATAAAGGTTTAGTATTAACTAAAGAACAGAAGATTATTAATCTTGTGGAGGAAGTAAGATGAGAAAGTTAATTACCAATGGTTGGATATTGACCATGGATGATAATAATCATGAATATCAATATGGTGATATCTTGATTGAAGATAATAAAATTCTTTATGTTGGTGAAAAAAAGGAACATGAAAATGTGGATGAAGTAATTGATGCGCATAATTGTTTAATTATTCCAGGAATGGTAAATACGCATTGTCATGTCCCAATGGTACCTTTTCGCACCCTGGGTGATGATTGTCCAGATCGTCTTCGTCGCTTCTTATTTCCTTTAGAAAATGCTTGTATGAATGCAAAGTTGGCTTATAAAGCTGCGCGTTATGGTATGGCGGAAATGTTACTTTCGGGCATTACAACATTTGCAGATATGTATTATTTTATGGATGATTTGGCAAAAGCTAGTGAAGAGATGGGAATTAGAGCCTTACTTGGGGAAACAGTAATTAATCAAGCTAGTTGTGATGCTAAAAATGATGAAGAAGGTTTAAAGATTGGTGAAGATTTTATTGCTAGATGGCAAAATCATGAATTAGTTAGACCTATCTTAGCCCTTCATGGTACTAATACCAACCGAGCAGAAATCTTCCAAAAAGCGATGGATATTGTTAAAAAATATAATACTTTGTTGATGAGTCATGTTGCGGAAATGGATTATGAAATGACTTATTTTGCGGATAATTATGGTAAGACTCCAGTTGCTTGGTTAAATGATCTTGGTTGTTTGAATGAACATTTGTTGGCAGTGCATTGTATTCATTTAAATGATGATGATATTGCATTAATGGCTAAAAATAAGGTAAAAGTAGCGCATTGCATTGCTTCAAATTTAAAAGCTGGTAAGGGTATAGCTCCTGTAAAGGATATGATTAATGCGCTTATTGATGTAGGACTAGGAACGGATGGAGCTAGTAGTGGTAATACCTTAGATCTATTTATTTCTATGCGCATGTTTGCAGGTAGTCAGAAGACTAAATATCATGATCGCTCATTATTTCCTGCTAAAGATATAGTAAAGATAGCTACAATGGGTGGGGCTAGAGCTTTAAAGATGGATAAAGAAATTGGTTCTTTAGAAGTTGGTAAAAAAGCAGATGTTGTTATAGTATCTTTAGATGCTGCCCATATGTTTCCATGCCATGATCCATATTCATTATTGGTTTATAGCGCTAATGCTAGTGATGTTAAACATGTATTTGTAAATGGAAAACAGGTAGTAAATAATCGTAAATTAGCTATTTCTATTCAACAGTTACGTGAAGAATTGGCTAATGAAATGCAAGAATTTAATATTAAAGCAAAAGAATTAGCTAAAACAATCTAATTTAAATAAGAACAAGAATACTAACTTCTTGTTCTTTTGTTATAATTAAGAAAAGGAAAATAGTTATGATTGTTGAACATCAATTTGGACCATATTATGATCAAGATTCCCATATATTAATATTAGGTAGTTTTCCTTCTGTTCAAAGCCGCAAGGAACAATTTTATTATGCCCATAAACAGAATCGTTTTTGGAAGGTTTTAGCTTGTTTATTTGATGAAAAAATACCAGAAAGTATTTTTGAAAAGAAACAATTACTTCAAAGAAATCATATTGCCTTGTGGGATGTTATCGAAAGTTGTGAAATTGTTAATAGTGATGATAGTACTATTTCTAATGTAAAACCTACAGATATTAATTTTATCTTGGAAAAATGTAAAATTAATAAAATATATTGCCTAGGAAATGTAGCAGGTAAGTATTTCAAAAAAATTCATCCGGAATTAATTAATATGATGGAAGTATTGCCTTCTACAAGTTCAGCTAATGCTTCTTATAGCCTAGATAAATTAATAGAATGCTATAAAAAAATTAAAGTAGTATAATTAATAAGAAATAACTTCAATATAATGAGGACTTTATAAATGAAAAAACAAGAAGAATTTGCTAATCAAACGAGCATGAATGAAAAATTAAAATATAAATATGTTAATATCAAGAATCAATTAATTGATTTAGAGGATGATGTGAAACATAGTGTTGAATCACAACTAGAAATGCTTGCAAAGAATACTAATAGTGGAATATCGGAAGTTGATAAGTTAAAAGATGCTTTAAATGATGAAGTAGAATTACTTGATGACGCGGCTGATATGTTTGCAAGAATGCATAGAAGTTGTTCAAATGCTTCTGATGAAATAAAAACTAGAATAAAAGAAGCTAAGGAATATGAATCTAATAAAAAACGATTTAGAATTTTAAAACCAACACCGACAAATGCCGCAATTGATTATCAAGAAAATTATGATAAACATTTCGCAAAAGGAAATACTTTTTATAAATTATTTTGGGTATTTTTTATTGGTTGTTTTGGCGGAGTAGTAGTTGAAACGATATTTTGTTTGATTACTAGAGGTCATTATGAAAGTAGAGTTGGTTTAGTATATGGACCATTTAATCTAGTATATGGTTTAGGGGCTTTAGCTTTAAATATGATATTATACAAATATCGTAATCGTTCTAAAATTTATGCTTTTTTATGGGGAATGTTAGTAGGAAGTGTTATTGAATATTTTTGTTCATACTTCCAAGAATTAATCTTTGGTAGTGTTTCTTGGGATTATAGTAATATGCCCTTTAATTTAAATGGTAGAATTTGTTTGTTATATTCGATATTTTGGGGCATATTAGGGGTATTTTGGATAAAAGAAATATATCCGCGTATGGCTAAGTGGATATTAAAAATACCTAATAGCTTTGGTAAGATTCTTACTTGGTTTTTATTAATGTTTATGTTATTTAATAGTATTATATCGGGTACTAGTGTATATCGTTGGTATCAAAGAGTACAGGAAGTAGAAGCTACTAGTGATTATGATAAATGGCTTGATGAACGTTTTCCTAATGAAAGAATGGAAAAGATATATGCTAATTTAGAATTTGTTAAAGAGTAGGTGATAAATATGGAACTACAACAAGCAATTAATAAAAGAAGAAGCATTAGACGTTATTTAGATAAAGTAGTTGAAAATGAAAAATTAGAAAAATTAATAGAAAGTGCTTTATTAGCACCTTCTTGGAAAAATCAACAAACAAGTCGTTATTATATTGTTAAGGAAAAAGATACCTTAAATAAACTTAAAAGCTATTTACCTAACTTCAATCAAGTTAATACTAAGGATGCACCAGTATTGATTGTAACTACTTTTGTTAAGGATAATGTAGGCTTTGATAAAGAAGGTAATCCTTGCGATGAACTTGGTAATGGTTGGGGTTGTTATGATTGCGGTTTGCAACATATGAACCTATTATTAAAAGCTGAAGAATTAGGTTTAGGTAGTTTAATCATGGGCTTAAGAGATGTTAAAAGCATCAGAAGCTTATTGAATATTCCTGATAATGAATTAATGATGAGCATAATCGCCATTGGTTATCCGGATATTGATCCTGATATGCCTAAACGTAAGAAGGTTGAAGACATTGCGAAAATATTTGATTAATTAATAGTAAAAGCACCAATCTTTTAGTGAGAAAGGTGCTTTTGTTTATATGATTTTAGCAAAATCTTATAAAGTTTGTTATAATAGAAGTACAAAGATAGGCAAAAAAATAATTATAAAAAGTGGGTGATAGCATGAAGAAATTGTTAGTTTTATTGATGGTATTATTACTGAGCGGATGTGCTTCGAATAATACTATTAAAATCAATGAAAATGCATTGAAAGATTTAAGTGTTGATGGTAATTATACCGTTTATTTTCAAATGTATTTACAAGGATATGATGGGAAAGGAAATCTAATAAAAAATAATGAGAAAACAGATAGTACTTTTACTTATCCTACTGTTTTTACTGATGACATGGATCCACAAAGTATGGAATTTACCACTGAAAAAAATGAATTATTTAAAGAGATGATTCAAGAATTTGTGGATTTAAAAGATAATTTAAAACAAGTTGAAGAATTATCTTTTAATGAAAATAATTTAGCAATTTATTTCAAAAATCTTGATAATGATACGATGATCTATTTTTATAATGATGGTAAAGTTAAGGAAGTAACAAAGGGTGGTCAAAGATCTTATTATAAGGTAGATGATGAAACTGCAGTCAAGAGTATAGCTTATGATCTAACTGATAACTATTATGAATTAGAATTGAGTTTTATCAATGACATGTTTGCATCAAAAAGTTAATTTCAAAATATAAAAGCTGTGTATTTCTGAAATACAATCAGAATTATACAGCTTTTAAGTTATATATAAAAAATAACCAATTTTTATTAGTTAAAAATAATTTAAATATTGCGTTTTTTAGGAAAAGTGTAAGAGAGTGAAAATAAGCCAAAAATAAGTTATTGCCACCTTTTTTATCAGCGAATCGATACGGCTCGTTTGGTATATTCATAATACACAAGAACCGCAGTTTCATTTTCACTCTGGCTCATCATCGTATAGTCATCTACTGATATTTCTACACGTATTCTTAATTTCTGAGGATCTGTCCCCATAAGATAATAATGATGCGAAAAAATGCCGGTATGCGCCTGGGTTTCACTTACTTCTATATTTCTCAGCGTGACCGTCTTTGTACCTGACACTAAATCAGCAGCAAAATCCTTCGTAAACCATAGACATACCACCACACATACCGATGCAATGACCACACCTGCTGTTTTGGTACTTTTTCCTCCTATTTTCCAGTTATGAATGACTCGCACGATCACATAGATGCACACGATCCAAAAGATGGATATATTGCAGAATTCATCTAGCAGTACTAGCTTTCCTGTTTTAGGCAGCAGCAATCCAACAACTATGAGTGCCAGTACAAGAATACAGAGAATGATTTCATATTTTGTTATTTTTCTTCTCACGTTGTTCATGATCTGGTTTCTTCCATTAGACTTATAAGACCATTTCTCCATGGAAATTCCTTTGCATAATCAATGCATGCTTTCCCATGATTGTCCTTTTCATAGATATTTGAACCGTAATCTATTAAATATTGATATACCGCCATAGCCGGTTCTGTCGGTAGCTTTACAACAGTAATCGCATAATTAAGTGGAATTGCCCCATATTTGTCTTTGGCATTTATGTCAATCCCAGCCTCAACTAGTAGCTGAGTTACTTTTAACATGTACTGTGGATCAGGTCTCATAACCGAAAAGTAAAATATATGTAGTGCATTTCTTTGATCTTTTGGACTTTTAAAATTAACATCCGCTCCTTCAGATATTAAAAATTGAATCATCTTTATTTTTTCGTCTGTGTTGCGGTCATTGACAAACAATAACTGAAACAAACTTAATCCTGAATATTCATGGAACAGATTAGGATTACCTGTATAAAACTTTTGGAAGTCCAAATAAGTTCCGTCTCTTACCACATCAAAAATATCTGTAATCCTCATAAATTTTACTCCTAAAATCATTAATCTTGTTCAATAAATTTATCATCCATTTCCTGTAGATATCTTTCTGTATCAAAATGTGATTCAAGAATATTGTTCAAGAATTCACTTTCTACAACTCTGTCATCTTCATACAGTACAATTTGGGCTTTTTTTTGTAGCTTCTCAATGAGCTTGTTCATCTAAATATTAGGCAAGGATACTCTAACTTCTATAAGTTAGTAAGGAATTGCCTGCTCCTTTCTTCTTTTAAATAACTATTCCTTGCACTTAGCAATTCCAATTTCTTATAACTTATTGCTGCATTTACTCTACTAC
>CASEWY010000142.1 GCA_949291625.1 uncultured Bacillota bacterium | reverse complement strand
TATGTCCTGACTCCGGGCGGCATTGATGACGCAATGGATATGTACGTCAACTTCCGTGGCAAAGGTCCCGATATCAAATGGTTGCTCGAAAAACGCGGCTTAGATACGCCCACTCCTTTGAAGCAAGATAAAGAATAATCTTTTTACGCCTAAAAACACATACGGGTGCATTGGCTTACGAAGCAGGCTTCGATAGCTGATGCACCCGTATGAATTAGTTGATGAAGCTGAATGTGCTTCTGGCAGGAATCTATAACGTATGTAATAAGCTAATTTTTTACACTTAGATACCATGCGCTGTCTATTTTTATAGGGCAAAAATTGAAATTAATTGTATTGGGAGTATTATTGTTTGTTTTATGGGTAAATTCAATTTGATATTTGACTGTATTATTTTTAGGAGTCTCAAAACTATAAGAATCTAATTTGTAATTTAGAATAGGAAAACGTTTGAATTTGTTGTATAACCGTTGTTCTTTATCTAGAGGTAATGGAAGTAGTAATGTATCCTTTACATAATAAATTAATTTTAACGCTTGATTTATTTTCCCAGCTTTTAAAGTATCCATGCACATATTTGTTAAAGCTATTACTTGAAGCGTATCTTCATGAGTTAATGTATTTATAAATTTTTCTGATGTAGTTAATTCTAATTGTGTGTTTTTTAGCGTTCTATTATTTGAACAAGAAATAGCCATTCCGATGCATATAATTATACATGAACTTACTGTTATTATTTTTGTTTTCATAAATACTACTTATTTTATTTGACTAAAAAAGGGTGAATCCATTCATGGACCACCCTTTTTATTATTAATTTAAGAATAGATTAATCTTGGTTTCCCATCGTATCTACTACATGACAAGTTATATAAGCCCTGATAGTACCCCAATCATAAGTAAATTCAACTGGAATGCGAATATCAAAATTGCTTACATTGTTGCCATTGTTTTCATACTTAATTTGTCCCATATGATTTACAATAGCGTCCCATGTTGTTTTAGTACCGCTAGCTTCAGTGTTATAAGAAGACAAATCAAATGAAGTTCCTCTGATTTGACTAAGTTTAATCTTATCAGTTACTGCACTTAATTTAGTTGTGTTGATATCATTTCCGTTTAAATTAGTCGTGATATCTTCAGTAATCATTTTGGCACCTTTCAAACCATAATATGCATACAACCATACATTCTTGTAATCATTTCCATCTTTGAAAGCTTCATCACGCCAGTCTACAAAATCAAATACTTCAGCAATGTTGATAACAGAACCATTAGCTTCGGCATCCTCAAATGTAGCAGAATTGTTGTCTTTCATTGTAATCGGACGCAAGAAATAGGCTGGATATACGTTGTCTTTCAAAGACATAGCCACTCCACACTCACTATAAGCTGCGATTCCGATATATGCAAACAATTTAGCGTCTGAATGGTCATAGGCATTAAGCAATGCTTTGGCAATATCACCAGTTTGATATTTGATTTGCGGAATATTATTATCATAGCTGATTTCTGCTATCTTTTCAGTTACATTGTCACTGATACGTGTCGCATACAAAGCTTCGTTCTGATATACTCCGCTTAATGTGCTCAAGGCATAAAGCTTTTCGTTTTCAGTGGTTGCTTCATGTTGTTTTCCGAAGATATCATCAGCGTAATCTACTCTTACAGCACTAGACTTCAAACCTGCGAATAACTTGTAAGTTTCACCATCCAAGTCAACTAATGTGTATGTACTATTGTCAATCGGGCTGGTTACAGTAGCATCGTCCATATTATTGCCAGCAGTAAAATAATATCTGTAACCACCTTCTCTATCCATTACAGGGTCACCGTTTAAGTTAGATAGGATAGCATCTGTGTATGAAGCGTAGTCATTTCCTTGACCAAATTTAGGTTGATTTCCTTCCCATACTTGATTCAAATCAACAGTGTAGTCCAAAGAGTTTCCATTATCTTTCGGATAAGGAACATTCAAACGGGTATTGATGCTATTGTTATACCAATATTCTTGG
>CASEWY010000141.1 GCA_949291625.1 uncultured Bacillota bacterium | reverse complement strand
AATTTGTAATGTGTTCTACGTTTGTTTTTTCTAGTCTTAGAATTTCTTCTTTGTTGTACAGCCACTTTCAGACACCTCCTAATCTTCAGCTTTAAACTCTTTTAATTTTGCTAAACGAGGATCAACTTGATCATGTTTATTTTTTTGATATTCTTCTTCAGTTAATACCCGCCATCCTTCTCCTGATGGATAGTCATGTAAATCATCACTAACAACCCTTAAAGGAACATCCAAGTTAATTAATTGGAAAATGATTGGCAACAATTCCACAATATCATTTTTTACTACATGAACATCTAAGTTCTCATCCTCATGAAAAACGAAGGTTTCATGATACAAAGAATCTAGGTCAACATTTACCTCTTGATTACTGATTGCACAAGGACAGACCATCGTTCCTGTAATATGCATATCAACCTCAAACTTATCTTCATAATCATTAAAATAACCATTACCTTCTACATGTAAATCTTTTACATCTAATAAAAGTTTGTTATTTTTTAATGTTTCTTTATCAAATTCGATATCTTCATCAAATGTGATTTCTTGTAATCCAATAAGTTCTTTCTTTGTCCACTTCAAGCGAATCTCTCCTACTTTTCATGCCTTTAAATTATAGCAAAATAAGCAACTAAGTCAACTCCAATTTCAATTTAAAGTTTCTTTTATCTGTATTCTTTCAATCTTTTTAACTTTTTTAGTTATATCATCGATATCGATAACTACCCCACAAAGTATGCCAGGCCCCTTAGCAGGCGTGAAATATGTTTTTTGTTGATAGATAGTTCTTGTGATAACTTCCTCAATATCTCGTCCTAAAATACTATTAATTGCACCACACATACCAACATCACTAATGAAGCATGATCCTTCATTAATCATTTCATCTGCAGTTTGCACATGAGTATGTGTACCAACAACGCATTGGATTCTATCTTTATAATATTCAAAATAACATCTTTTTTCCGCTGTAGCTTCACCATGAAAATCTACAAAAATAATATCAGCACTATTATTTTCTAAGATTTCATCGGTTGCTTCAAAAGGATTTAACAAGATATTATCCATAAAAGCTTTGCCACAAATATTTATAACCATTACGTCAAGATTATTTACTTTACGAATTACAAAGCCTTGTCCATATTCCAATGGATCCATATTGCAAGGTCTAACTAAATCACTAAGATTTTCCATATGTTCTTTAATGATATTTTTACTAAATGCATGATTACCCAAGGTAATTATATCTACACCCAAAGCCTTAAAATTATCATAAATCTTAGGTGTAATTCCTTTACCATGGGCAGCATTTTCGCCATTAACAATTGTTAAATCTATGGAATATTCATTCTGTAAGGTTTTAAGATGCTCAGTTAGCATTCTTCTTCCAACCTCACCAACAATATCACCAATAAATAAAATTTTCATTATTTAGCAACTTCACTTACTCTAGTTTCACGAATCAAAGTAACTTTGATTTGTCCAGGATAAGTCATTTCATTTTCTATTTTTTCACGAATGTCATGAGCAATCTTAGCCATTCTAGCATCATTTACTTTTTCCGGTTGAATCATTACTCTAATTTCACGTCCAGCTTGAATTGCATAAGTTCTTTCGACACCATCAAAGCTATTAGCAATGCTTTCTAATTGTTCAAGACGTTGGATATAGCCTTCCATAGATTCATAACGTGCCCCTGGTCGAGCAGCGCTCAATGCATCAGCAGCAGCAACTAAATTAGCAATCAAACTAGTTGGAGGAACTTCCCCATGATGCGATTCTATAGCATTTATAACTACCGCATTTTCTCCATACTTTTTCGCAACCTTACTTCCAAGTTCAATATGGCTTCCATCTTGCTCAAAATCAATAGCTTTACCAATATCATGTAATAAACCAGCTCGTTTTGCTAAAGCTTGATTTAAACCAAGTTCAGCCGCCATAATACCTGCAAAATAAGCAACTTCCATCGAATGTTGTAAAACATTTTGTCCATAAGAATAACGATATTTTAAACGACCAATCAATTTTATTAATTCACGATGTATTTTACCAATTCCTAGTTTAAATACCGCATCGTCACCAATTTTAATCATATTTTCATTCATTTCTTTGGTAACTTTATTTACAACTTCTTCGATTCTAGCAGGTTGAATTCTACCATCGCGCATCAATACTTCCAATGATTGACGAGCAATTTCTCTTCTTATAGGATCAAAACAACTTACTGTCAAAGCATCTGGTGTATCATCGATAATCAAATCAACACCTGTCAATTGTTCAATAGTACGAATATTTCTACCTTCACGTCCAATGATTCTACCTTTCATTTCTTCATTTGGTAAAGTCACTGTTGAAACTGTTCGTTCCATTGTTTCTTCTTGGGCATATCTTTGGATAGCCGTAGCAATAATATTTCGCGAAATATCTGCAGCTTTTTGATTTGCCTCATCTTCTTTTTCACGAATATAAGTTGAAACTTCTTTTTCCATTTTCTTTTCAACTGCATTCATGATTTCTTTACGTGCATCAGCTTCGGTCATATTGGAAACACGTTCTAAAACCGTAATCTGATTATCGATTTGAGCTTGTAGCTCTTGTTCCATTTTATCTAGGTTTTCTATTTTTTCAGAAACAATTTTATTTTTATTGTCTATTTCTTTTTCTTTATGAGTTATAGTTTGATCACGAAAATTCAAATTATCTTCGCGTCTTAAAAGTTTATTTTCAGTATCATTTATATCTTGTAATTTTTGCTTAATTTCTTTTTCTGCTTCTAATTTTAACTCATAAATTTGTTGTTTTCCGTCTAAAGTAGCTTGACGTAAAATGCCATCAGCCTTAGAGTTTGCTTCATCGAGGATATTTTTTGCTTTATTTTTGGATTTACTAACGCCCATACTTTGCAAAACGTTCATTAAAATAATTCCTACGACAACGCCACATATACCTATTAAAATGGAAATTAGAATATTATTTTGCATTTTCTAATCCTCCATTATTATCAATATATTTGCAAAATCCTTGCTTTTTAATTATATAGCAATCATCAATTTTTCTCAAGAAAAAACGCTATCATCAAGATAGCGCTACTTATTAAATAACTTTTCTTTAACTTTATTAGTAATTTCTTCATCAATTTGAGGATTAGCAAGTATATATGCCTTAACTGCTTCTCTACCTTGACCAATTTTTTCACCATTATATGAAAACCAAGCTCCTGCTTTATCAATAATTTCATAATCAACAGCCAGATTAATCAATTCACCAATATGACTAATACCTTCACCATACATTATTTCTACATTTGCTACTTTAAATGGTGGAGCCACTTTATTCTTAACTACTTTTACAGTTACTTTATTACCAATTACCTCTGTACCATTTTTTATAGCTTCACCACGTCTAACATCCAAACGTACTGAACTATAAAATTTAAGAGCTCTACCTCCAGGAGTTGTTTCAGGATTACCAAACATAATACCAACTTTTTCACGCAATTGGTTGATAAAAATAGCTGTACATTCGCTACGATTCATTACACCAGCTAATTTACGCATAGCCTTAGACATTAATCTTGCTTGCAAACCAACGCTAGCATCACCCATTTCTCCATCTAATTCAGCTTGTGGAACTAGTGCTGCTACTGAGTCAATTACTATCAAATCAATCGCTCCTGATTTAATTAATAATTCCGTAATTTCTAATGCTTGTTCTCCACTATCCGGTTGAGACAAGATAAGCTCATCGATATTAACTCCAAGTGCAGCAGCATATTGGGGGTCAATGGCATTCTCTGCATCAATAAATGCTGCTCTACCACCATTTTTTTGGCAGCTAGCAATCGCATGTAATGCCAAAGTAGTCTTACCACTAGATTCAGGACCATAGATTTCTACGATACGTCCTTTAGGATATCCGCCAATACCAAGAGCGTAATCAATTGCTAAAGAGCCACTACTTATCGCATCTATATCTACATTAGCTCTATCGCCCAATTTCATGATTGAGCCTTTTCCATATTGCTTTTCAATTTGTTTTAAAGCATCTTGTAAAAGCACATCTTTATTATCTTTTTCTATTTTCTTTTCTGCCATAGATTTATCTCCTCAAAATTATTTAAACCAATAATTATTCTTATCCTATTTACTTTCTAAAATAAATTCTTTCATTTGCATAAAATATGATACACCACTTGCAAAACTAACAATTGATGCAAACCACAATACCATATCACTAATTGGTAAGCGCCATAACTCAAATGGTAAATTATTTACTAAAATTAAAATAATTGCTAACATTTGGCTAACAGTTTTTACTTTTCCTAAATAACCAGCTGCTACAACCTTACCATTACTTGCAGCAATCATTCTGCATCCATCCACAATTGTATCTCTAGCAAGCATAATTAATACAGGAACAACTGGAATAATGCCTTGGGAAGCAAATAAGATAAACATGGTATTAACTAACAATTTATCAGCAATTGGATCAGCAAATTTTCCAAAAGTTGTAATCAAATTATTTTTACGAGCAATTTGACCATCTAAAAAATCTGTAAAAGAAGTTAAAGCAAATAATATTAAAGTTATAATATTTACTAAAGAAATAGATACAAAACCTACATCATAAGTTGGAACATTAATATTAAATTGACTATATGGGAAAAGATAAATTAAAACAATTATAGGAATCATAATTATTCTTATAACTGTCAAACGATTAGGTAAATTCATTAACATTCTCCTTTAAAAACAAAGGAATCAAAAGATTCCTAAAAAAATAAAGCACTTTATAAGCCATGTTCTGTACCAATAAATTGGTGGCAACCATTTATCTACACTTTCATGTCCTTTCTTGCCTTCTTAATTAAGCTCGAAAGATTCCCCTACCAAATTTGGGTTTCTCGCTTGCGGGGTTTATCGCGTTCCACTTTTAAAGTTTCCTTTAAAACTACGTCACTGTGACACTTTATGGACATCATACCTTATCAAAAATGACTTAGGCATGAACTTCCGCCGTTATCAAAATATGATACCTAGCTTTATTTATTCAGCTAGCACAAACACTACATCCATCACAGGATGTGCGAGCATGGACTTTCCTCTAGCTATTACACCAGCGATTGCCAAAGTGCTTAACGCTTATTGCCATATACTTCTTGTTCTAAACGTGAAAGTCTTTTTAGTATATCAACATTACTAACATTATTAGAAGCATTCTCTTCATATGAACGTGTTTTAGCTTCTAATTCAATTAATTTAGCACGCAATGAAGCATTAATTCTTTCTAATTCATTAACTTTTTCATTTAGTTGCGCACTGATATTTTGATATGTTTCATAGTCTTCAATAACAAGATCTAAAAAAGCATCAACATCTTTAGGACTATAGCCCTTAAAGTCTATATTGAATTGCGTATCTAAAATCGTATGAATATCTAAGTTTAATTTATTAGTCATATTCACCATCCATCCTATTTAATTATACAAAACAACTACAAAAATTCAATATTTTATTACCTTATTGTTTCTATATTATTATATTATAGCAAATTTAGTTTTTGTTTATTTATCAAAATAAAAATTGTATAATGTTTTTGGTGATTAAATTGATAAATTATCCTAATGGAAAAAAAAGCAATCAAAATCATGTGCTTTCCAGTGCATCAAACCGTGGAATGCAATTAGAAGATGATATAAATCAAACTAATAACTATTATTTAGCTTGCGATATAGCTAATATTCATAAAAAACCAACACCAATTCAAATAGTAAAAGTAGATTATCCTGCTAGAGATAAGGCTAAAATTATTGAAGCTTACTTTAAAGTACCTAGTACTACTGACTATAATGGTGTATATCGTGGCAAGGCTATTGATTTTGAAGCTAAGGAATGTGCAAGCAAAACTTCCTTTCCCCTAGCTTCCATTCATCCTCATCAAATAACTCATTTAGCTAGTGTTTTAAAACATGGTGCTATTGCTTTTGTAATATTTAGATTAACTCATATTGATAAAACATATTTTGTAAGTGCTGATAAAGTAATAAATTTTTATCAACAAAGCAAACGCAAATCAATACCATATGCTTGGTTTGAAGAAAATGGTATAATCATTGAGTATAACTTGTTAAAACCTGTCGACTATTTACAGATAGTCGATAAATTATATTTTTAAAGGAGGCAAATTATGACCCAGAAAAAAGTTCATGTTCAGCCAAAAAAGAAACATAAAAGAAAAATAAACAAAAAGAATTTAATCACGATGATCGTATCTATCTTTGTAGTATTATGCATCATTGTAGGTAGCATAGGCCTTGTAGTGATGGCTAATATGTTACAAGGAAAACCAGAATTAGTTGTAGAAAATTTCGTTTCTCCTGAATCTAGTAGAATATATGATGCTAATGGTGAATTGATAGCCGATGTTGGTAGCCAAATCAGAACGAATATTAGTTATGATGAATTACCAGAAAGTTTGATAGATGCTTTTGTTTCCATCGAAGATTCACGTTTTTTCAGCCACAATGGTTTTGATGTTGCCAGATTTGCTAAATCAGGTTTAGAAGTAATAAAAGCCCGAGCATTTGTTCAAGGTGGATCAACTTTAACGATGCAATTAGTAAAAAATACTTACTTCGTAGATGATGAAACTGGTAGTACAGCACCTAAAAAAGTTGAACGTAAAGTTCAAGAAATTGCCTTAGCAATGGAGCTTGAAACTAAAATCAACAAAAAAACTATTTTAGAATTATATTTAAATAAAATTAACTTTGGTGGTACTGGAGGAATCCGCGGTGTTCAAAAAGCCGCTCAATATTATTTTGGTAAAGACGTTGGCGATTTAAATACAGCTGAAAGTGCTATGCTAGCTGGTATTGTTAATGCTCCTAGCTTATATAATCCTCATCAGCATCTAGACTATGCTACAAATCGTCGAAATACCGTTTTAAATATGATGAATTATCACGGTTATATTACCGATGAGGAATATACATTATATTCTAGTATCAAAGTAGAAGATTTATTGGCAGATCCTAATAGTCAAGAAAGTGGAAGTGATAGCCAATATGCTTATCAATCATATATTGACTATGTTGTTAAAGAAGCTCAAGAAGTT
>CASEWY010000140.1 GCA_949291625.1 uncultured Bacillota bacterium | reverse complement strand
GGCTACTGGTTATGGTTTAGTTTACTTTGTATTAGAGATGTTAAAACATCATGGTAAAAAACCTGAGGGATTGACTACAATAATTTCTGGTAGTGGTAATGTGGCTATTTATGCTTGTGAAAAGGCTAAGCAAAATGGTATGAAAGTTATCGCTATGAGTGATTCTAAGGGTTATATTCTTGATGATAATTTAGATTTAGATGTTGTTAAGCAAATTAAAGAAGTTGAAAGAGGTTCTTTAGCTTCTTATGTTGATAAGTGTGGTCATGGTGAATATCATGAGGGTAGCTTATATGATGCGAATATTAAGTGTGATATTGCTTTACCTTGTGGTACGCAGAATGAAATTGATTTAGAGCGTGCTAAACGTTTAGTTTCTAATGGCTGTTGGTTAGTGGCTGAAGGGGCTAATATGCCAGATAATAATGAAGCGGTTGCTTATTATTTAGCTAATAAAGTGTTATTTGCTCCTGGTAAAGCGGCTAATGCTGGTGGGGTTGCGACTAGTGCTTTGGAAATGAGTCAAAATAGTATGCGTTATAGTTGGTCATTTGAAGAAGTTGATCAAAAATTGAAAGATATTATGGCTTCTATTCATCAACAGTGCTTAAATATGATTGAAGAATATAATCTTGAAAAACATAATTATGTTGCGGGGGCTAATATTGCGGGAATGACGAAAGTTGTTGAAGCAATGGTTGCACAAGGTATTATTTAAAGCTTTTGTTTTTGCAAAAGCTTTTTTTGTAACTAATTTTCAAGATATGTAGGTAAAATAAAAATAGAGGGATATTATGACTGTTGCACTAATTAATACACAAATTACGATTATTACCTATCTTGTTTTTGGTTTTATTTTATATAAAGCTAAAATTATTACGCCCCATGCGCAAGTGTTTATTTCAGATATTATGATTGATGTTCTATTGCCTTGTAGTGTATTTGCTTCAGTATTGAGTGGATTAACTGTTGATTTATTAGTTCAATTAGGAGCAATTTTAGCAATTGGCATCGGTTTAGAAATTATTCTATTTTTATTAACTAAATTACCAATTGGTAATATGGAAATAAGTGAAGCTAATGTAAATCATTATGGTATGTTAGTTAGCAATGGTGGATTGGTAGGAACACCAGTCATTGAATCATTATTTGGACCAGTAGGCGTGATGTGTTGCAATGTCTTTTTAATTCCTACAAGAGTAATGGCATATAGTGCAGGGGAGAGTATTTTTAATCCACAACTTAAAAGAACTTATAAAGAAGTAATTTATTCTATTTTAACTAATAAAATAATTATTGTGATGGTATTAGGTATTATTTGTGTTTTCTTGCATATTAATATTCCTGAGCCTATATATAGCGCTATTTCAAAAATTGGTGGATGTTTAGCTCCGTTTTCCTTAATGCTTATTGGTAGTATGTTAGCGCAATATGGGGGTTTTGATTTTTCTTTAATTAAAAAAATATTATCAATTTCTATTATTCGCTTATTTATTATTCCTATAGGTGCTTTAGCTGTTTGTTTATTTTGCCATCTTGATTTTCAATCAACGGCTATTGTTGTGTTATTGATGGGAATGCCAGTAGGAAGTACCTGTGCTAGTTTTGCGAAAAAGTATAAAGGTAATGAAAAATATGCGACTAATGTTGTATTGATTAGTACTTTAGCTTCTACTGTTACTTTAGTTATTTTGATGCGTATCATTGAAATGTTTTTTTAAGAGCCTATGGCTCTTATTTTTTTGTAACTTAGTTACAAATGGCTTTAGTTATAATTAAGTTAAAGATAAAAAAAGGAGGAGTTTTATGCGTATTTTAATTGGTGGCTTCATTGCCGAAAGCAATGCTAGTGTTGACAAGTTAACCGAAATTCAAGATTTTATGATTACTACAGGTGAAGCTTGTGCAGATGTTTTGTATATAAGAGAGCTAGCAAAAGAATTGAATGTAGAATTAGTACCTTCATTGGTAGCTGATGGAAGAGGGGGAGGACCAGTAAGTGCTGATGCATTTGCCTATATTCTTTCACAATTTAAGATGTATGTTAAAAAGCATGCGCATGATGTTGATGGAATGTTTTTCTTTTTCCATGGAGCAAGCAATGTTGTTGATTTAGAAGGTGGTTCTGGAGATCATGCCTTAGTTAGAGAGATTCGTAAGATAGTTGGACAATATATGCCAATTGCTTGTGTGGATGATCCTCATGGTAATGTTTCGCAAGAATTAGTGGATAATTTAAATATTTTGCGTACCTTTAGACATTCACCGCATACAGATAGAGCACAAGCTCATCAAACAGTATTTAGATGTTTAGTGGATTTAGTTAGTAAGCGTCGTATCATTTATCCATCTTATATTAAAGTTCCTATTTTATTAGGTGGAGAAAGATGCGTTTCTACTGATGAGCCTTTAGTTTCGATTAATAAGTTATTGGATGAAATTGAAGCAGATCCTAGAATTATGTGTTGTTCATATCATATTGGTTATCTTCGTCATGATTGTGATAAGTGTGGAGCGGCTGTTTGTGTTGTACCATATATGCCTGAGGATAAGGAATATGCTGATAAAAAGGCTAAAGAAATTTATGATTTTGTTTGGGCAAGACATAAAGAATTCCATTTTACAGGTTATGCTGATGAACCAGATGTGGCCCTTCAAGCAATGTTAGATACTGATGGTGGACAAGTATTTTTGACTGATTCAGGTGATAATGTTACGGCAGGCGCTAATGGATTAAATACTTATGTATTAAGACAAGTATTGGCTTTAAAGGATTTTAAGGGTAGAAATATTTTATTAGCGGGCATTAATCATAAAGATTTATTTGATAATTATTTACAGAATAAACAAGTTGGTGATGAAGTTGAATTTGATTTAGGTTGTAATAAGAATGAATTATCTGCGCCTGTGCATTTAAAAGGTAAGATAGTTTCTTTTGGTGATTTGCATCATCATTATCATTCTGAACCAGTAGTGGGAAAATGTGCGACAATTAAATTAGATGATATTCCAGTTAGTGTCGTGGTGGAAACTTTCCCTGTATCCTTTGCGGAAAAGTATCAATATGATTGTGCCAATATTGATATAGATGCTTATAATTTCATCATTGTTAAACAAGGTTATTTATATCCTGAATTGAAAAAATGTGCTAAGAATTATGTTATGTCTTTGACTGATGGAGTTACGATGCAAAGAACTGAACGTTTAGTATATAAACAAGTAATGCGTCCAATTTATCCATTAGATAATATTTAAAAAGGAGAAAAAATTATGAGTTATCCAAAAGATTTTTTATGGGGTGGCGCTACTGCTGCTTATCAATGTGAAGGTGCTTGGAATGAAGATGGAAAAGGACTAGGTGAATGGGATGTCTTTTGTCATGAATCGCCACTTAATATTAATCATGTTACTGGTGATGTTAGCTGTGATTTTTATCATAAATATAAAGAATATATAGATATAATGGCGGCTGAAAAATGCAATACTTATCGCTTTTCTATTTCTTGGGCAAGAATTATTCCTGATGGAACTGGTGAAGTTAATCAAAAGGGCATTGATTTTTATAATCGGGTAATTGATTATTGTTTAGAAAAGGGTTTAGAGCCTAATGTTACTTTGTTCCATTATGATTTGCCACAGAAGATTGCTTTAAAAGATGGCTTTGCGAATCGTGATAATATTGATGCTTTTGTAGAATATGCTAAGGTTTGTTTCAAGGCCTTTGGTGATAGAGTTAAACTTTGGGTTACGATTAATGAACCTAAATATTATGCTTATTGTTCAAATGTGGTAGGTAATTATCCTCCTAATCATAAACAGGATTTTAAGCGTTATTTCAATGTTGTTTATAATGAGGCTTTAGCTACAGCTAGAGTAGTTAAAGCTTATCACGATATGAAGCTTGATGGTAAGATTGGGGTTGTGCATGATAATAGTAATGTAGATGTAGCACCACAGGCAAAACAAAAAGAATTAATTAAACTTCGTGGGGATATGTTCTATAATAGTTTGACTTTAGATACAGCTTTAAAGGGTATGATTCCATCTTCTTTTGTTTTAATGTTAAGACAAATGGGAGTTGATAGTTCCTTTATGAAATTTGAAGATGCGATAGATTTTGCTAAGGGCAAGGTAGATTTTTTAGGATTGAATGTTTATAATCGTTTCTATTTAACGGATTTTAGTGGGGGCGAAACAGAAATATATCATAATAATTTAGGTGCTAAGTCTAAGATGAAAGAAGGCATCAAATTAAAAGATATGTTTGAAAGTGCGGATGATCCTACTACTAAGCGTAACCTATGGGGAAGAGAAATTTATTCTAAATGCATGTATGATACCTTAAAAGAAATTAAAGAAAATTATGGGGATATTCCTGTATATATTACCGAAAATGGTCATGGTCAATATGAGACACCTGATGAAAATGGTTATGTGGATGATCAAGATAGAATCGATATGATGAATGGTTATATTGAATATATGTATAAGGCTATGAAAGAAGGTTGTAATGTCAAAGGCTATTATGCATGGAGCCCAATGGATTTATATAGCTGGGTAAATGGTTATGAAAAGCGTTATGGCTTGATTAGAGTAGATTTTGATGATCCTAATTTAAAATTAATTCCTAAAAAAAGCTATTATTGGTTTAAAGAAGTAATAGATAATTATCAAAATAATTTAGCTGATAAATAGGTGATAATATGATAGATCCTTTAAAGTATAAAAAAAGAGTTGATAAAGCTATTGATGATGATTTTAAATCAAAAATTAAATATGGGAAAATCTATTATTATGGTTCACATATATTTATGAAGGATGGTTTAAATTGGACTTTTTTTTCTTTATCGCAAGTAAAATCAATTGAGATTTTAGCAGGGAGTAGACAACTTAGACAATGTTGTGGAGCACCAATATATCCAACCCAAGAATTGCTTATAACTACTAAAGATGATGAGCATTTATATATAAGGGTAGAAGAAGATGAAAATGGAATTATGAATAAAGCTCAAAAGTTGGTGGAACAAATTATTTTAAATAATCCAGAGATTATTTGGGTAAAAAATGTTGGTTGTAACTAAGTTTCACCAAGAACAATTATAATAAAAGCATGTGATATGTAAGGGCATACAAAAAAAAGTTAAAAGTTTTATATGTCATGAGTATCAAATGAATAGTAATGAATGGAGGGATAAAATGTCAGATACTATTTATAGCCCAGCTGATGGAAAAGCTATAAAAATGGAAGAAGTTAATGATCCAATGTTTAGTCAGAAGATGTTAGGAGATGGCGTTGCAGTATATCCTACATTCAGCACAGGATTGTTTGCAAAACCTGTTCCAGTTTATGCACCTTGTGATGGTGAAGTAATCTTGGTGTTTGAAGAAAAGCATGCGGTTGGTATTCGTACCCCAAATGGTAAAGAAATTTTAGTTCATATGGGTATTGATACCGTAGAGCTTAAAGGTGAACCATTTACTATTACTTGCAAGGTTGGTGATCAAGTTAAACATGGACAAAAGATTGGTGAAGTTAATTGGAAGAAAATTCAAAAACTTGGTAAGGATACCATAATTCCAGTTATTTGGACTAATAATGATGAAAATAAGCAAATAACTATTAAAAATAATAATGGCATGGTTACTAAAGATACGCCATTGTTTGAAATTGATTAATTTTGGTAAATAAAGTATTGCTTATTTTATATAAATTGAATTGATCACTCAATTATAAAAATAGGCATACTTTTAATTTATAGGGAGGAAAAATTTTATGGGAAAGTACAAAGAACTATGTGAAAAAGCCCTAGTCGCAATGGGTGGGCTTGAAAACATCTCTTATGTAACTAACTGCGCTACTAGACTTAGAATCAATTACATTAGTAAGAGCAAAGTTGATGAAGAAGCTTTGAAAAACTTACCTGGTTCTGCAGGACTAGTTCCAAAACCTGCTAATAAGCAATATCAAATTATCATCGGTCCAAACGTTCGTGATGCTTATTATGAATTCTTGGATGTATCTGGTTGGAAAGATACTGGAAATGCTCCATCTGGTGCTAATGATCCAGTAGATGATGATGCAGAAACTAAGAAAGACATTATTTGGGCATTAAATAAATTTGGTAACTTTATGACTCCAATCATGATGCCTATCGTTCCAGCATTAATCGTTGGTGGTATGATCTTAGCTTTCCGAAATTTATTAATGAACTATTTCGGAATGACATTTGATGGTGGTGTATACTATCTATTCATGGCTATCTTCGATGCAGGCTTTACATTCTTACCTATTTATGTTGGATGGCAAACTGCTGAACAATGCCGTATCAAACCTATCCTAGGAGGTATGTTAGGTGCTGTATTATTAACTAGCTATTTACCTCAAGTTACAGATATCTTTGGTATTCCGGTATATGCTGCATCTTATGGATCTACAGTATTACCAGTATTATTAGGTGTATTATTCATGATGCCTATCTATCGTTTCTTTAATAAGGTAATTCCTGAAGCATTATCATTCTTCGTAGTACCAATTTTAACAATGATTATTGTTGTTCCAGTTGAATTGGTAGTTATCGGTCCTATCGGACAAATGTTATCAGGAGCAATCGCTGATTTCGCATTGTGGATTACCGATAGCGCAAATATAATCGCTCAACCAATTCTAGCAATGTTATATCCATATATGGTTATGATTGGTCTAGATAAAGGTATGACTCCAATCGCTGTTGAATTAATTTCTAACTTAGGTTACAACTCAGTAACTGCTTGTATGGGATTCATTTCAAATATCGCTGTTGGTGGATCAACATTAGCTTTAGCTACAATGATTAAAAATGATAAAGCTAAACGTGGTATGATTAGTTCATTCGGTGTTACTGCTCTATGTGGTGTTACTGAACCAGCATTCTATGGTGGCTTGTTAACTAACCCTATCGCTTTAGGTGGTACAGCAATTGGTGCATGCGTTGGTGGTATCATTGCTGGTGCTGTTAAACTTAGAATGTTCGTAACAGGAGGATGTCCTGGATGGTTAACCTTGGTATTCTTCGTTGACCAAAATGGTGATGCAACTTACATGTTGTGGGCAATCTTAGTTGGCGCTGTTACAACAGTTGTATCATTTGTAGCTGCTAAGATTCTATTAGAAATTGCTAGTAGACGTAAAGCAAAAGTAGTTCAATCCGCTTAAAAATGTTAATGACTGTAGATAAACTGATCACTTATCTACAGTTTTTTTA
>CASEWY010000139.1 GCA_949291625.1 uncultured Bacillota bacterium | reverse complement strand
GCATTTCATTTTTTAGCATATCATCATCGATTGCTTTAACTTTTTTTAAATCTTCTGTATTTAATTGAAGATTAAAATGTTCATAGATAGTATTAATAATTTTATTTTCTAATTGTTGATATTCTAATAACTTAGATTTTACAGGCCTAATAATATCTGAAATATATGCTTCAGATGCATCATGTAATAAACATGCAAGTTGTATTTTTGGTTCATATTGGCGTGATATAGCTTCATTGGCACAATTTAGACAATGCAAACCAACAGAATAGAAAAACTTAACATGACCACAGCCTCTACATAACAAACTTAAAGCATGAGCAATATCTCTAATATCAACATCATTGGTAGTCATATGCCAAGGATCAAAGATTTTTTTATTATAGGTATTCATTACATTATTCATAAGTCAATTCCTCTTATGAATTAGATTAAGGCAATTTCGTATATTTGTCTAGTAAATATCTTGATTATTATAAGAAAATTTTGCATAATAAAAGTTAAGAAAGTTGAGGTATTTTTTTCTTGGACCCGTTAGTCTTACAGTTATTTATTCAAGTTATTTTAATATTAATTAATGCTTTTTTTGCTATGAGTGAATTAGCAATTGTTTCTTTAAATAGTGCTAAATTAAAGAATATGGAAGAAAATGGTGATAAATTGGCAGGAGTATTATTAAAAATGGTTGAAAATCCTAATGGCTTTTTATCGACTATTCAAATTGGTATTACGATGGCAGGCTTTTTAGGAAGTGCATTTGCTGCCGAGAGTTTTAGCGATTATTTGGTAAATTGGATATATTATGATCTAAATATTACTATATTTTCAATAAGTACTTTAGATACATTAGCTATTATTTTAATTACTATCATTTTAGCTTATTTTACTTTAATATTTGGTGAATTAGTGCCTAAGCGTATTGCGATGCAAAAGCAGATGGAAGTAGCTAAATTTTCTTGTAGGATATTGATGGTGGTTGCGAAAATCACTAAACCTTTAGTATTATTTCTATCTTTTTCTACCAATTTAGTTTTAAAATTATGTCATTTAAGTACTAGTGCTAATGATGATTCGGTAAGTGAAGAAGATATTATCATGATGGCAGATATTGGGGAAGAAAAAGGCATTATCCAGCCATATGAAAGTGAATGGATTGAAAATGTTTTTGATTTTAATGATGTTTATTTAAAAGAAATAATGAAAAGAATTAGTAATGAAGATACGATTTCTACCGAAGATAGTGATGGAAGAATAATTGAATTAATTAAGACTTTCCGTTATTTTCGTATCCCAGTATATCAAAATAGTCCTTCAAATGTTATTGCTTATTTAAATATCAGAGATTTTTTCTTAAATATTACTTCTAAGGATCCTAAACCTACTTCTTCATTATTTAAAAACTGTTTATATGTACCTGAAATGATGAAGGCGGCTAGTTTATTTGAACAATTTAAAGAGAAGAAGATTGATTTAGCGATTGTTGTTAATGAATATGGAGAAACAACAGGGGTTGTTACTTTACAAGATTTATTAGAAGAAATTGTTGGAAATATTTTTGATGAGGTAAATGATAAACCTCATCTACTGCAAAAGATTCAAGACAATGTTTATTTGGCTGATGGACTTTGTGGTATAAATGATTTAGAAGATGAATTAGATATGGAATTTGAACATCCTAGTGATGTAGTTACGGTAGGGGGAATGATCCTTAGCTATCTACAGACTATTCCTGAGGATGGTAGTAAGTTTGAATTAAATATTAATGGGGTTTTATTTAAGGTGCTTAAAGTTGAGAAACATCAAATAAAACTTATTGCGATTGAGAAACAAAATATCGATTCTTCTATTGAACAAGCTAAGGAGGAATAAGATTGGAGAAGAAAAAAGCGTTTATTATTAATATTATCTATTATGCCATAATTTTGGTTTTAGTTTATCTTGGCTTTAGATATGTTATGCCTCCATTAATTCCTTTTGTGATTGCCTTTATCATGGTTTATATATTAAAAAAACCTATTAAGGCAATTTGTCGTAGGTTTAATCTAAGTGATCTTCAAGCTAAGATTGCTTCGGTGGCTTTATTGTTGATATTTTATGTTGTAGCTATAGGTATTTTAATCTTATTAGTAATTGGTTGTATATCGGTAGTGAAGAATTTTGTTGATACTTGGCCTAGTTTATATTCAGGGACGATAGTACCTTTCTTCGATATGCTTTTAAATGGTGATGCTTTAGGAAATATTGAATTACCTTCGGAGATTGTTTATGCGATTGATGTAATCGTGGATAGTATCGATAGTATATTTACAACTATCATGTCTTATTTATCTACTTTCTTTATTGGAATTGCAACTTCATTGATTACCAATGTTCCTAATTTCTTTATTTCGGTTGTTGTCTGTGTTATTGCTTCATTCTTTATTATGATAGATTATGATAAGATAACAGGATATGCAATAAAGATAATGAATGATAAAGTATTATATTATTATCTAGAAATTAAAAACTTCTTATTTAATAAAGTATTTGTTATTATTAAGGCTTATTTGAAAATTATGTCTATAACTTTTATTGAATTGTTTATAGGTTTTACTATCATTCAATTAGATTCTGCATTTTTGGTTGCTTTATGCATTGCAATTTTTGATATTTTACCAGTATTTGGTACTGGTGGTATCATGATTCCTTGGACTGTTATTTGTTTGATTCAAGGCAATTATGTATTTGCGATTGAATTGTTGGTTATTTATATTATTGTTACTATTATTCGTAATATCATTGAGCCAAAGATTGTGGGAGCTGAATTAGGATTACATCCCCTTGTTACCTTGGCTTCAATGTTAGTTGGTGTTAGATTTTTTGGAATACTTGGTTTATTTGGTTTTCCGATTGGTTTATCATTTATTTTATATGAGTGGAAGGAAAAATTTAAAATTAATAAAGAAAAATAGGATGCCTCAGTTTGCATCCTATTTTGCGTATTTACCAACAATTTTAACAATAAATGGAATGGTTAATAATTGAATAATTATTCCAGGTATTGCGCTAATAAAGCCAGAAGTAATTAATATTTCTAAACTTATTTGCGTTAAAATATAACTTATTATGCCCCAAGCTACTCTTCCTACAAGCATAGCGATAATTAAAGAAAAATATATTTTTTTAATATTGGTTGTATCATTTTTTAATAATAGACCACTGATGGCTCCATAGGTTGCTAGTTCAAAGGCCATGGCGATACCAGTTGGGAATATTGGAGGCATATTAAATAGGGCAAAGCGCAATAGGGGCATGATAAAGCCTACTATGGCACCATATTGCCATCCACAAATCATTCCACATAAAAAAGCTGGAAAGTGCATAGGTAATAACATGGATCCTATTTGAGGAATTTGTCCGGTTAAAAATGGTAATACCATACCTAAAGCTAAAAATAGGGCGCTTAAGGTTAATTTTTTTAAATTCATAAATATTAAATTTTCCTTTCTAAAAATAATGGCTTGTATCAAATAAGAATTCGCATTGTTTATTTGGTGAATATTTATTAAAATATGCTAATTCTTTGGGTATCCATATATTTTGAAATTGGTTTAAGTCTTCATTTCTATTAGCTAGTCGTTTTAATTGGATATCATGATTACAATTTAAAAATATCTTTGAATCATAATTATTAATTAATGAAGGATGTAAGGCATAACTTCCTTCGACTATTAATAATTTTGGTTTGATACAAGTATGATTTTCTAGAAAGCTTTGACTATGACAATCAAAAGGTTTATAGCTTAATTTATTAGTATTTCGATAATTGTTTAGAACTTCTTTGATATAATCAAGATTGATATTTCCAGCTATATCGCTAAACCAAGTGGCTTTTCTTAAAGCTTTTGGTAGATAAAAATCATCTATATGTAAGATGGCAGCATCTTTAAAGAATGTTTTTAAATCATTGGCTAGACTGGTTTTACCACTAGCACAATTGCCATCAATAGCTATTATTTTGATATTTTGATCATTATATAGCTTTTCATATAAATTATAATAATTTGCATATTTATTCTTTATTAAGCGATAGTGTGGATCATAGTATTTTTTAAAAGTTTGACTATGGGAAATACTAGGGCAGTCCTTAGCTATATATTCATCGATTAGTGGATCTTTACAAATTTCTTTTAAAATATTTAGATTAGCTATTAGTTCTTTTTTATTTTGTTTTTTTGTTGTTGAAGCACAAAAAATAGCACACAAAAATTCTAGATCATCATCTTTATTAAAGTGAAAACGTGAATATGTATCGGAAATTTTTTCCATAAAAGAAGGGCCATTGCCTGCTTCAGCTTTAATATTTGTTAGTGCTGAAGTATAGCTAGTGATTGCGTGATTTGGCCCTAAACTATATTGATATATAAATTTAATTAAATCAATGGTTTCACTTTGAGGATAGCGATCAAATTGATCTTTGATAGCTTCTATTAAATTCATAGTTCAATTAGTTCGTATTCTCTTGAACCATAGCCTAAAGCGGCTGCTGCTTCAATAGTATGAATACCATTGCGTGTTTCAATTCTTTCAATTAGATGGTCTTTGCCTGGATCATTACTTTGATAAACTAAGTCGATGCATGCTTGATCTATTGCGATAGGATCTAAAGAAGCTAAGATACCGATATCTTTCATGCATGGATCTTCTGCTACAGCACAACAATCGCAATCTACAGACATATTTTTCATGACGTTGATATAGGCGATATTGCCATGAAAATAATTAACGATACTACTAGCGGCATCTGCCATAGATTCTAAGAATAAATCATGTTCGGCAGTCCAAATTTTTTTTGGTTCGCCTGCTCCATGGATATAGGCTTTACCATAAGATGATGCTACACCGATGGATAATTGTTTTAAAGCTCCACCATAGCCGCCCATTGGATGACCTTTGAAGTGGGATAATACTAACATTGAATCATAATTTTTTAAATGTTTGCCTACATAATTCTTTTTGATTACTTTACCATTTTGAATATCTAATTCCATATCTGGGCCTTCTGCATCCATTAAATCTACTTTAAAATAAGTATTCCAACCATGTCTTTTAATTAATTTTTTGTGCTTTTCAGTAGTATTACGTTCACCATCATAGGCAGTATTACATTCAACTACTGTTCCTTGTAGTTTATCGATGATGACTTTCCAAAAATCAGGTTTTAAAAAGTTTTGGTTACCTTGTTCGCCTGAATGTAATTTGATAGCGATATTACCAGGTAATTCGATATTTAATTTTTCATACATTTCTAACACTTTTTCTGGCGTTATGTTGCGCGTAAAATATACTTTTGATTTCATGATGTACCTCCTAATTTTTATTATACACTTTTCACAGTGATTTTATATATTTATTATGTTAAAATATTAATAAATAACAAGCATGGATTTTTAAGATAATCATGGAGAGGTATATGAAAAAGTTATTAATTTTATTAATTAGTTTGGGATTATTGCTTTGTGGGTGTAGCAGTAGTCCTAGTAGTACTGATGAGCCAGAAGAAACACCACAAGCTACTAAGGAGCCAATAGCTTATTCTGATCCTATTTATATTATGACTACTAGAGATAGTGGCATTGAAACTTTTGAAGATTTAGAAGGTAAGACTTTGGCTATTCAAACTTTATATGATAAGGAAAGTAGCGAATATGCGCTTAAAATGTTAGGAGATCTTGAAGTTGAATTATATGAGTCTGAATATTATCAAGAAATACCTGATTTAATTAATGAGGGTAAGATTGATGCATGGGTAATTTCAGAAGGGCCAAATAGTTTGTTATATGATTATCGTCATGATTATGTACCTGAAGATTATGTTGTAATCGTGGAAGGCAAGATGCCTATTTATGAAGAAGAGAAAGTAGATGAGGCTATATTAAATAATGATTTATTAAATAAACCATTTGCTGTTATGTTAACAGGTATTGATGAAAGGGTTGATCCTTCAAATTATCAAGCAGGACGTAATGATGTTAATATCTTAATGGGTGTTAATCCTGAACTTAAGCATGTTACGACCATTAGTTTTCCGCGCGATAGTTATATAAAAAATGTTTGTACCGGTGGTACGGATAAACTTACTCATTTTGGTATCAATGGTACAGAATGTATTAAGGATTCTATTGGTGATTTATTAGATATAGATGTTGAATATTTTGTTCAAGTTAGTTTCTCATCATTCATTGATTTAATTGATTCATTGGGTGGTGTTAAGGTAGATGTACCATTAGATATGTGTATGGATCAAGATAGTCATCGTGATGTTTCCCAACCTTATTGTTTGACAAAGGGAGAAGATCAATTATTATATGGAGAATGGGCTTTAGCACTTGCGCGTAATCGTAAATATGATGGTTTATATAATGGCGATTATGGTAGAATTCGTAATCAGGCATTGATTGTTAATGGCATCATGGAAAGAATTGCTGAAAATCCATTCTTGTTAGTGTGGGCTGGCTTAGATTGGAAGGCTGATAGCTTGGCTTATCATAATTTTGATGCGAATGCTCAAGATATTGCAGCTTTATTTAATCTTGCTAGAAGTTTCTATGATGGATATACTGTCGATAATTATTTTGTAGTAAATAATGGTGATATGACAGAAAGTGGTATGTCTATTGGTAGAATTCCTGAATCATCTTTAGAAATTGCTAAATTAAAGATGCAATATGTATTGACAGGTGAAATGGACAAGGATAATCCATATTATAATGATGCGATTGTAGGCTATGTTACTAAAGGCGCAGGAAATTATGATGATAAATATATGGGTGAAGAATATTGTTTACAAGGGGATTGTCAATTGACCCCAGAAGGAGAAGGAGAGTAAAATGAAAACAAAAATTCTAAAAGTATTATTAGCAGCAGGTATGTTATTGAGCGTTAGTGCTTGTGCATCTAATGAAAATAATGAACCTGCACCTACAACTTCAGCAACTACTGAAGAAACAACGGAAACAACCGCAACAGCAACTGAAACACCATTTAGTGCCGAATATGAAATGCAAGGTACTACTTCAGCTGGTGTACCTAAAAATGATACTTTCATTTTTGAAGGTACAGTTGATGAAAATGGCATTATTAAAACTTTGAATTTTGATATCATTCGTAATAAAGGAACAGAAGAAGAATATTCTAAGAAAGATATCATGGGTTATATGATGAATGTATCAGATGCTGATGTACAAGAAACCGATGGTGGATTTACTTTAGCTAGTTTAACCGCTAATAGTTATGCTGTATTCCCAGGAAAAGATGTTGGGGAACAATATATGGTTTCAGCTAGCTTAGAAAATTTGACAACTGATGCAACTTTCAAAGATTTAACAATCATCAATTTAGCTACTCAAGAAGAAATGGATCTTGAATCAGCTATAGTTGCTTATAGCTATTTGGCTAAGGAAGCTGGTATTGAAGAACTTACAGGTGATACTTTAGTTTGTGATCTTTTAGTACCATTTGGATTCTATGCTGATGGTAACTTTGTAGCTGGTCAAAAACGTGTATCATTTGCTGGTATTAATGGTGGAAGAAGCTATGGTGAACAAATTGATGCTATAGTTGATTATATCTTAGCTAACAATATGACTTTGGAAGATGTTTATGAAATGTTTAGAACAGAAAATCAACAAAGTACACCTATCGAAGATCGTGATACAATTACTGGAGCAACTATTGCCTTTGTTGGTGATTTCCAAAGAATGGTATATTTAGCAATCAATGGTGAATTATTTGAAGGAGTTACTAATTCTACTACTCAAGATGGTACAACGATGTTAGAAGTTATTACTCAAGGCTATGGTGGGGAAATTGAAACTCATGTTACTTTTGATGATGAAACCCAAAAAATTGTAGAAATTAGTGTTAGAGATGCTAATGAAACAGCTGATGTTGGTGCTAAATTGTATGAAGAAGGTAGTGATTTCTTACAAGCATTAATTGATGGACAAGATAATGTTAGTGAAGTTGATACTGTTAGTGGTGCTACTGTTACTTCAAATGCATTAATTAAAGCTACTCAATTGGCTTTAGAAAGTTATAAAGCAAAATAAATTATTTGGCTTGGTCTAAAAAGGCCAAGCTTTTTTTTGTTTAAAAGTGTATAATTTCTATAGGAGATTTTGGACTAATGGCAGTTTATGTTATGAGTGATATACATGGCTTAAAAAATCGTTTTGAGCTAATGTTAAATAAAATAGATTTACAAGCAAATGATAAAGTATATTTTTTAGGAGATGTTATCGATAGAGGTGAAGATGGCATTGCCTTATTGGAACATATTATGCATGATGAGCGTTTTACTTTATTTATGGGTAATCATGAATTGATGATGTTAAACTGTTTACAAAGTCCTACTCATTCAAATTTTATGACTTGGTTTTGTAATGGTGGGCATGTTACGCATTTTAATTATTTGCACTTAGATAAGACTAGACAATTACAAATATTAAATTATTTAAATAGCCTACCTTTAGCCTTATGTGATCTTAAGGTTAATGATCGATATTATTATTTAACTCATGCTTATGGTGATGCTAACTATATGCATGGTTTTGTTTATATGCAAGATGTAGATGATCCTTATCGTTTTGTCTGGGAAAGAAATATTCATGATATGGCAAGAATTGATGATCGTACTATTATTGCTGGGCATACTATTTCAGCTTTATTGAATAATAATTTTAATGAGCCGATGAGTATTTATCATGATGGTAATGATTTAAATGATGCTAAATATATAAATATTGATTGTGGTTGTGCAAGTAAAAGTAAATTGGCTAGATTTGCTTGTATTCGTTTAGATGATATGAAAGTTTTCTATGTATAGGAGTTGATACAAATGATTTATACCCTTACTTTTAATCCTTCTATTGATTATTACATTAAACTAGATAATTTTAGTCCGTATACTTTAAATCGTGCTAGTAAAGAAGAAATGCTAGTGGCTGGAAAAGGTATTAATGTAGCTAAAATCTTACAAGAATTAAACTATGATGTTGAAATATTAGCTTTTGTTGGGGGAGAAGTTGGGAAAATAATTAGCCATGATTTAACTAAACATAATTTTAAATGTGATTTAATAGAAACTAAAAATGGTAATAGTAGAATAAATGTAAAGATCAATGATGGTAAAGAAACAGAAGTTAATGGCAAAGGACCATTGATTTTAAAAGAGGATTTAGCTTGCTTATATAATAAATTAACTAAGCTAAAAAAGGATGATATATTAATTATTTCTGGAAGCTTAGCTAATGGTATGCAAAGTAGTGATTTAGTAAATATTTGTCATTTTGTATTTGATAGGAATTGTCAATTAGTTTTAGATATAGCGAATAAGGCTTTGCTTGATTGTTTGAACTATCATCCTTTTTTAATTAAACCTAATAAAGAAGAGTTAGAAAATTTATTTAGTTGTAAAATTGATGATGATAATTTATTAGAATATGCTTTAAAATTGCAAGAAAAAGGTGCTAAAAATGTTTTAATTTCCTTAGGTGAAAATGGTGCTTTTTTATTAGCTGAAGATGGTAAGCATTATCATATAAAGGCGATAGAAGCTAATGTAGTATCAACTGTTGGCGCAGGGGATAGTATGTTAGCAGGATATATTGCCAAGTATTTAGAAAATCATAATCATTATGAATCCTTATGTTTTGGGGTGGCTTGTGGATGTGCTACATGTTTTACTAATTTTTTAGCTAATAAAAAACAAATTGATGAAGCATATAATTTAGTTTATAAACTTTATCATCGTCATAAAAGATATTTCTTTTTTGATATTGATGGAACCCTTACGGATATCAAAACTAGGGAAGTAGTACCATCTGCTTTAATGGCTTTAAATAAATTACAAGAAGCAGGACATTTTGTCGCAATTGCCACAGGTAGAGCTCATTATAAAGCTTTAGGAATGATGAAAAAAGTTGGTCTACATAATATGGTATGTTCAGGAGGAATGTGCCTAGTTAAAGATAATAAGATTATTCAAAATATTCCTTTAAATTATGATGAAGCCATGAAAGTAATTAAAAAGGTGGAAGATTTGGGCTATGGTATCTTATTGATGGTAGATGATTCTATTGATGTATATGCTAAAAATGATTTATTTATTAGACAAGTTGGAGAACGACAAGAACCTACCAATTATATATTTGATGAAAATATGGATTATCATCAATTTAAGCATATATATAAAATATATGTAGCAATTCCTAAGGAAGATGAAGAAGTATTGACTAAAGATACGACTTTAGGTCATTTGCGCTTTGTTAAAGAATATTTAATGTTTCAATATGATGCTAAAGATGAAGGTATCATTAAAATGATGAATGGCTTAAATGCTAGTTTAAATGATGTTGTAGTATTTGGTGATGACTATAATGATTTAGTAATGTTTAAAGATGAATGGACAAGTATTGCGATGGGTAATGCTTGTGACAAATTAAAAGCTAAAGCTACTTATGTTACAGCTAAAAATGTTGAAGATGGTATTTTTTCAGCATGTCAAAAATTTGGTTGGTTTGAAAAAATAAATTAATAGTTTGGGGTGAGAAAAATGAAATTAGTGGGAATTTCTTGTGAAGTTGGTGAATCATTTAAAAAAAGTGTAAATAAGTTAAATGTTAGTTATATCCAAGCTTTAGAAAATGCAGGTTGCGCTATTGTAATAATACCTCAAGTAGATGAAGAAAATATTAAGGGTATTGTAGAACATTTAGATGGAGTTGTTTTGAGTGGCGGTGATGATATGGATCCTAGTTTTTATCATGAAGAAAAAAGTAAATTTGTTAAAAGAACAAAAATTGAACGTGATAAATATGAAATGTTACTATTAAAATATGCGATTAAAAGAAAGATACCAGTACTGGGAATATGTCGTGGATGTCAATTGATCAATGTATATTTTGGTGGTAGCTTATATCAGGATAATAGTCTATGTTCTTCTAATACAATAATGCATCATTCAAAAGGTTTTAAAGAAGCAATAATGCATAATATTATTATTCGTAATGATTCTTTTTTAGATGATATTTTAGGTGAAGTGGCTGTAGTTAATAGCTATCATCATCAATCAATTCATAAACTTGGTAAAGGCTTAATGAAAATTGCTTTAAGCAATGATGGTATTGTAGAAGGAATAGAACATAAGGAATTACCAATTGTTGGTTTACAATTTCATCCGGAAAAGAATTTTAATCAAGACAAAAAGATGCAGCTGATTTTTGAAAAATGGGTTAAGGAGTTGTGAAAATGAAATATGTAATTAAGAATGTTAATTTATTTCAAGGGAAAATTGATTCTAAGATTATCAAAAATTCTAATGTATATTTTGAAGATGATACAATTGTAAGAATTGATAATGATATAAATATTTTGGATGGTTATGAAGTAATTGATGGAAGTGATAAATATCTTTTACCTGGTTTAATTAATTTGCATGCCCATCTTTTTGGTAGTGGAAAACCTAGTAAACTTTTAGGTGGTAAAAGTAATACCCAGCAATTAGTTATCAAATTGGCAAAAACTAAATTTGGTTTAAAAATATTAGATAATATCATGCAAAAAAATATGGAAGATGCCTTATTTAGTGGAGTCACAACAGTTAGAGGAGTTGGTGACTTCTTTTATCGTGATGTTATTTTACGCGATAGGATTAATAGAAATGAAGTAATTGGTCCTAATTTAATTGTTAGTGGCCCTGCTATAACAGTTGTAGGAGGGCATGGTGATCAAACATTTGCGCTTAGTGGTAATGATGAAAAAGAATTATTAAATTATGTTGAACAAAATGCTTTACATAATGTCGATTTAATTAAAATATGTGTTACTGGGGGTGTGATGGATGCTAAGGTAAAAGGTGAACCTGGGGAAGTGAAGATGAGCCTTGAACAAGCAGAAGCTATTTGTAATGAATCACACAAGAAAGGATATATGGTTGCTAGCCATAGT
>CASEWY010000138.1 GCA_949291625.1 uncultured Bacillota bacterium | reverse complement strand
TGGATAGGTAATAGGTTTATCTACTACTACATGGTCTAAAGACCAGCCCAAATATTCAAAAGCTAAAGGATAAGATAATAATGTTTTAACACTAGATCCAGGTTGTTTAAATTGGGAAGTGGCACGATTTAACAAACGCGCACCATTATAATTTCTTCCACCACCAACAGCTACAATAGCTCCAGTGCTATTTTCTACTGTTACCATAGCAACTTGCATTAAATCATCAGGGAAGCGGATATCTTCACCATTTTGGATACGTTCTACTTGTTCTTGAATGGTGCGATCCATATTAGTATAGATTGTCATACCATAAGTTGCTGGATCCTTTCCGGTAAGTTCGGTTGCTTCTTGAATAACAACATCAATATAGCTTTGATATTGATCATTTTCTTCATTATTGTTATCTTCGCCAACTAATTGATCTTCAACACTTATGGATTTATATAATGTGCATTCTTCATCACTAATATATCCATGATAAGCCATCATATCTAATACTTCATTGCGACGAGCTGTTGCTTTGTCTAAATAATAATATGGGTTATAACCATTTGGGGCATTGATGATACCTGCTAATAGGGCACTTTCTACAATATTTAATTCTGAAGCATCTTTGCCAAAATAATATTCAGCTGCTTTTTGTACACCACGGATATTTCCACCGAAATTTAATTTATTAAGATATAATTCAAAGATAGTTTTTTTATCTAAAGAATTATCAAGTTCCATTGCTAAAACAATTTCTTGAACTTTACGACCTATTTTTTTAGGGGCCAATGTTCCACCTGTATCGACATCATCCGTTTGGAAATAAGTATTTTTTACAAGTTGCATAGTCAAGGTACTACCACCTTGAACAAAGTCTCCAGCTTGTAAAACCGCTATACCACTTTTGAAAAAACGAGGAATGTCAAAACCAAAATGTTCAAAGTAACGGGAATCTTCAATGGATAATACAGCATCAATTAATGATTCAGGCATTTGATCATAAGAAATATTCTCTCTAAGATAGGCTCCTAATTCGGCAACGGTATTACCATCTTTATCATACATAATGCTAGATTCATTAGAGATAAAATCATTTACATTAAGTTCAGGTTTATCTTCTAGCATTGTATAAGCAACACTTAAGCCAATTGAACCTACTATAATTTCTATTAAAACGCAAAAACAAACGATAAAGGCCATTACTAGGCGAAATTTTTGCCATTTTGTTCGTTTAGGACGTTTAGGAGTTTTTAGCTGAACATCTTCAACTTTATTAAGAATCTTAGTTTCTTCTAGTTCTTTTTTGCTCATTAATCATTCTCCTTGTAAACCATATAATATTAACATATTTTTATTAAATTTGTTGAAAATATTGAATAGCTATACAATTTAATCCAGTATGAACACTTACAACATTACATAATTTTATAATTTGAATACTTGCATTAGGAATTGCCTTTTGCATTAGCTCTTCAACTTCTTTAGCTTTATTAAAACAATCTACATGGGCGATAGTGATTAAATAATTTTTTTGATCTTTAATATCGTTCTTTATAGTTTCAATTGTTTTATTTAAAGCTTTTTGATAGGTTCTAACTTTATCTAAGACATCTATTTTGCCATTGGTATCTTTATTTATTTTTAAGATAGGGACAATTTTTAATAGACCAGCTAAAAGAGCAGCACTGCTATTTAGACGTCCTCCGCGCTTTAAATGTTGCATATCGCTAGGTAATATTAATGTATTGCAAGAATTAATAACTTTTTCTATATTGCTTTTAATAGTTTCAATATCTATTTTATTTTCTAGCCACTTTTTTATATGGCAAATTAGATATTCTTCAACAACAGCAGTAACATAGGTATCAATACAGTGTATCTTAAGTCCATGATTTAAAGCTGATGCTTCCAAGGTACTAATTGTAGAACTTAAACCATTGCATATAGGTACAGCAATAATTAAATCATAATTTTCAGCTTTTAGTTTTTCCATTAAATCATCAATTCTACCAATAGATGGTAAAGAGGTAGTCATTACCTTTTTTTCTTTCAATAAATTTAAAAGATCCTCATTAGTTAACTCTTCCATATCTTGATAATTCTTGTTATCACAAGTGATTTGTAAAGGTAAACAAAATATATTTTTATCTAGAAAATATTTAGGATTTCTTCCAGTTCCAGTATCACATATATAGGCAATTTTCATATTGATTCTCCTATCATTATTACTAATATATAAATTTTATAACCTTTATCGTTTTGAATCAATATTATTGTGTTAAAATAAATTAGAGGTTTTGTTATGATTCATTTACATGCGGTTAGTGCTTATACATTATTAAATAGTACTCTTACAATTGATCAACTTATCAATAGATCTAAGCTACTAAATTTTAATGCGGTTTGTTTAAGTGATAAGCATGTCATGTATGGGGCAATGGAATTTAAGAAAAAATGTGAAAAAGCAAACATTAAGCCATTGTATGGAATGCTAATTGATGTTAAAGATGATAGTGGAATAATATTAATTGAAGCGATTGCTAAAAATGATATTGGCTTTAAGCATTTAATTAAGTTTGCTACTTATTTAAGTAATCATGATAATTTGCCAATAGAAAATTTAGAAGAAGCAAGTAATGATTTAATTATAATTGTATATTGTGATGAAAAAGATTTAGAATCATCATTAATTAATGAACAAGAGGAAATACTTGAAACAAAATTGTATGATTTAAAACAAAAATTTATTAATTTTTATGTAGCAATTACTTTAAATGAATCCTCATTTTGGAAAAGTAAAAATGCTATTTTAAGAAATATATGTAATAAACTTGAAATTAAAAAAGTAGCTATTAATAAAATATATTATGCTAATGAAGAAGATGCTTATAGCTATAAGATAATTAGAGCTATCAAGGAGAATAAATTGATTAATGATTCTTCATTGCCATTAATAAAGTCTCGCTATATTAAAAGTGAAGCTCAAATGTATAAAGAATATGAATTGGATGAACTGATGGCAAGTGAAGAAATAAGTGCACAATGTAATGTACATATGCATTATGCTAAAGCAAATATTCCAGTTTATCCTAAAAATGATAAAGTTAGTAGTTTTGAGTATCTTAAACAATTATGCTTTTTTGGTTTAAATAGACGCTTTAATAATAAAGTTGAAGAAAAATATAAAAAAAGATTGATATATGAATTGAATATTATCAATAAAATGCACTTTGAAGATTATTTTTTAATTGTATATGATTTTATTCTTTATGCAAAAAAACATGGAATATATGTAGGACCGGGAAGAGGAAGTGCAGCAGGTAGCTTAGTAAGTTATTGTTTAGGTATTACAGATATTGATCCATTAGCTTATAATTTGCTTTTTGAAAGATTTTTAAATCCGGAAAGAATTTCATTGCCGGATATTGATACTGATTTTCCTGATAATCGCCGAGATGAAATGATTGAATATATGTGTAGGACATATGGTAATGATCATGTGGCGCATATTTTAACTTTTAATACTTTAGGTGCTAAACAAGTTATTAGGGATGTTGGAAAGGTATTAAATATGCCTAGTTATGAAATTGATAAGATTGCTAAAATGATACCTAATGCACCAAAAATAACGCTTAAAAAAGCTTTAAATGATAATCAAAGACTTTATAAATTGTATATGCAAGATAAGAAAGTTCATGAGCTGATTGATAATTCCCTAAAATTAGAAGGGTTACCAAGACATACGAGTATTCATGCTGCAGGAATAGTATTAAGCAAAGAAAATTTACAAGATATTGTTCCATTAATAAATCAAGATGAACATATGGTAACTCAATATACCATGGAACATTTAGAAGAAATTGGTTTGATTAAAATGGATTTTTTAGCTTTACGAAATCTAACAATTATCGATGACACCGTAAAACTAATCCATGATATGGATCTTACATTTGACATATTAAAGATACCATTAGATGATGAAAAAACTTTTAAGTTAATAAGACAAACTGATACAATGGGGGTATTCCAATTAGAATCTGATGGTATGAGAAATTTATTAAGAAAGATTCAACCAACTTGTTTTGAAGATATCGCGTTAACTATTGCTTTATTTAGACCAGGGCCAATGGAAAATATTGATGTTTATTTAAAAAATAAAAGTGATCCATATAAGATAAAATATCCATGTAAAGAAGTAGAAGATATTCTAAAAGATACTTATGGAATCATGATATACCAAGAACAAATCAGTACGAAGCGTTAATCTGAAAATCTATATAGATGGGAAGATTTATTAGAAAACTGTGATTTTGAAGATAGGAATGAGGGAATAACAACCGGAAACTATCTCGTTAAGAGTCCCCACATGCTTTGATATTTACCATATATCATGGTGTGAAGTTGGGTAAGACAGCAAAGACATAAGACCTAAGTTATATATAATATGGTTAAATGATATTGCATCGCGTCTATAAAATTCATATGATTAGAATGTATTTTAAATACTGACAAACTTTTGAATGTACGGCTCCTTAGTTTTTGGGTAATCGAAAGATTATATTTATCAATGAGGTAGAGTATAGTTTGATTTAAAGAAATACCTTAATATGTTAAAGGCATATTCAAGTTGATAGGGGTCAAAGAAAGAATCTAAGTGAATATGGAAAGATAAAAATCACGGAACGCTGAAAGTTGTGAACGTTATTAAGATTGATGGTAAATCAATATAACGGAATGATTGGGGATAATTTGAAAGATCATGTATCACAATGAGAGCAAGGGCACGACCTATGAACTCTTTGTAATGAAGATGGAGGAATAGCCCTTAGTCAAATTACTCAATAAATTAAAAGATGATTTATGGAGCAATTTGATGGAACGCCGTATGAATTGGAAACTTTCATGTACGGTGTGGACCGGGGGAAAAGATGGAGCTTAGGCAAGATCTTACCTATCGGTATTGCAAATAGCCCAAGTAATGGCTAATTTTTCCTTAGGTAAAGCGGATATTTTACGTAAAGCGATGGCTAAAAAACAAGAATCTTTATTATTGGAAATGGAAAAAGATTTTATTGATGGCTGTATTAATAATGGTTTTGATGAAAGTTTAGCTAAAGAAATTTATGAATTGATTAAAAAATTTGCAGGTTATGGTTTTAATAAGGCTCATAGTATTGCTTATGGTTTATTGGCCTATCAAATGGCCTATTTAAAAGCTAATTATCAATTATGTTTTTATGTTAGTTTATTAAATGGAACAATTGGTAATCAACATAAAACTTCAGAATATATTGATGAATGTCGAAAAAAACAAATTTCACTTTTATATCCTAGTATTTTTTATCCAACGAATAATTTTATTATTGATAATCAAAAAATACGTTTCCCATTATCGGCAATTAAAGGTATCTCCTATAGTGTTGCAAACAATATTGAACAAGAGTTAAAAAATGGCACTTTTAAAGATTATTTTGATTTTATTGCTAGAATGTCTTTGTATAAAATTAATCATAAACAATTTGAAGCATTGATAGATGCAGGTGCCTTAGATGATTTTGGTATAAATCGTACTACTTTACGCAATTGTTTAGATGATGCTTTAAACTATAGTGAACTTATCAAAGTTGAAGTAGATAATCAAATTAAAATTGATCTAAATCTTATTTCTCCACCTATAATGCAACGATATAAAGATGATAAAATAGATGTTGCCCGAAAAGAAAAAGATGTATTAGGATTTAATTTAGGTACTAATCCTATTGTGGATATAAAAGAAAAATATCGAATTAATGTTTTTCCTTTAATTAAATTAAAGGAAGCAAGTTATATTAATAAAGGCTTTGGACAAATTATCAAAGTTAAACAACATCGTACAAAAAATGGTAAGCTAATGGCATTTGTAGCTATAAATGATGAAACTAGTACATTAGACTTAGTTATAATGCCTAGTTTATATGCTAAAATAATGAATTATTTAGCAGTTGGAAACTATTTATATTTTTCTGGAAAAAAAGATAACGAAGATTCATGTTTAGCTGATAAAATAGAATTGTTTAAAGAGGAGGTACTATGACTAGACTATTAATTGTTGATGATGAACTAAAAATAAGAGAAGTGGTAAAGGAATATAGTATTTTAAATGGTTATGAAATCGATGAAGCAAGTGATGGTATGGAAGCTTTAGAGATGATAAAAAATAATGATTATGATTGTATAATCTTAGATATTATGATGCCTAGACTTGATGGTTTTTCAACATGCAAACAAATCAAAGCTATTAAAAATATTCCTATTATAATGCTTAGTGCTCGTCAAGAAGAATATGATAAGTTATTTGGTTTTGAACTTGGAGTAGATGATTATGTAGTAAAACCTTTTTCTCCTAAAGAACTAATGGCAAGAATTAAAGTTGTTATTGATAGACAAAATAAAAATGCTAAAATTGGAAGCAAATTAGTAATAGATGGACTAGAAATTGATTTTGATGGGCGTAGTGTTAGTGTAGATGGAAATAAAGCTAATCTAACACCAAAAG
>CASEWY010000137.1 GCA_949291625.1 uncultured Bacillota bacterium | reverse complement strand
CATATTAGCTTTGATAAAACGTGGTCCACTAGAAGCAATTGTAACAATTGAAGTATGTTGACCATAACGCACTAACTTATCACCTAAATCCAATTCATTTGCACCTTCAACAACCGCATTCATTGCATCTAACATACAATCACTAGCTAAAGCAGCTGCATACTCATAATGTGCTATTTCATTAGCATTATTAGTACATCTTGCTCCATTTTCTCCAATATAGATTGAACATTCGTTAGTAACCAATTCTTTATTGCCTACTATATCCATGATCGTATCAACGATATAATATGGAACATCAAATGTATGTTTATTATCTTCTAAAGTACTGGTAAAGTTTTTCCAGCCAACGATACCAATTCTATCATTTGCTTTGATACCAGCTTCTTTTAATAAATCTTTAAATGTTAGATCGGTTCTATTAGGTTGATTAGGTAGCGAGAATAATGAAACATGTACGGTCGTACTGATCTCTACTCTAGATTTACTAGCTTTATTTAAATTTTCATTTCCTAATACGATCTTCATCGTTCCATCTTTTTCAATTATTAATAAAGCTTCTTCAAATCTAGTAAAAAATCCTACTAAATATTCAAAATTAGAACCATGTTCAACATCGCCATAAACTACTAATTTATCAAGATTTTTCTCGCTCATTCTAGTTAAAATCTTATTTTTACGATATTCTATCGTTTCATCCGTCAAAAATATTGGTTTATTTATACCATCTTTTTTAGGTTCTTTAACATTTGTCAATTGTATATTTCGCATTTTCTTCTCCTTAAATTTTATCAATCGGATACATTGGACGCATTATACGCTTAAATGGCAATTTAGCGGTATCCTGCAAAGTAGCGCCATCAGTCAAAGACATTATTACTAATTTACCTTTTTCTTTGATTTCTGGGAAAGCATATCCTTGTTTAACTACAATGATATCATAATTATCCCAATCAATACCACATGCATCGAATTGATGTTTTTCACACATTACTTGTCTTGTTGAAGCAACATTGACATCAATATTTGTGCCATTAATATGTACTAATACACTATGTCCATATACTGCATCATGAACATGCATCATATAACCTCTTAAATATCCTTTAGCTTTTACTGTAACATTGATATCTACACTAGTAGAATTCTCATCATAATTCATACCTAATTTAATATCAGTAGTTTCCCCAATTTCTAAATTATTCAAAATTGCAAAAGCATTTGGATCACAAATATTTGCAAATAAGAACTTCTTATCACTTTTTTGTGCTAAAGCTTGTCTTAAAACATAAGTATTCCAACCAGTAGATCCTGATGTTGTATTATCTCCAGAATCAGTAATCATTACTGGTTTATCTTCAAATTCTAAAGCCATCTTCATTGCTTCTTCAGGTTCAGCTGTAAAGCCTGTATAATGGAACTCATGACGTTTATCCCAAACATATTTAGCAAGTTCATCAGCCTTTTGTTCACAATATACTTGATCATCTTGAGTTTGAGGGACTACCACAATACCACATCCTGCCTCTGGACAATCATGACGAATATAACCAACATGCCATGAAGCACTTCTAACACGTGGATTTTTTTCCATTTCACCCATATATTTATTGATAGAAGCAACCGGTTCATCAGTTGAAACCGATTGTTCACCACCTAATATAAGTGGAAGTTTACGATAAATCGCATGAATGTTTTGACGATTCTTTAAGAAATCACAAAGCATCTTAGCAACATATTTCTTAGTTTCATCCGCATCAGTATGAGGTGATTCACGATAACTTCTAATGATAGTACAATTTTCTACATATTCTTTAGTTAAATTACCATGAGGATCACAAACAACGGCAATTGGCATATAAGGCCCTACTACTTCACGTAATGATTTTAAAATACGATGATCTCCTGAACCTATTTCTTCAACTTCACTAGCCCCATGTAAATGTAGCCAAATACCATCTAATTCATTTAAATGTTCTTTAGCTGCTTTTACAAAGCAACTTTCAATATATTCAAAACAATCTTTTTTAATAACTCCACTTGCTCCAGCTGATGCATAGATGGCAGGAATAATTTCAACACCTTCCTTGGCAAATACATCGTCTACTCGTGCTTTTTTCGCAACATTTTCGCCAAAGTCCACAACAAATTGAGTGATTTCATTTTTTAGTGGCACATTAGCATTTGATTCACAAGTAAATAATCCTACTAATACTTTCATAAGGCCTCCTAAATATTATCAATTGGATACATTGGACGCATAATGCGCTTATATGGAATCTTCTTAGTATCTTGAATAGTAGCTCCCATAGTTAGTGACATAACACATAGAGCACCAATTTCTTTTAACTCTGGGAAGATATATCCTTGTTTAACTATAGCTATATCATAATTTTCTAATAGTACACCTGCATCTTTAAATTGATGAACTTCAACAACAGCAAACCTACCATCAGCTACCATAATATCAATTGGTGTACCTTTAACATTTACTACTACACAATGAGCATAAGCTTTATTATGATCACGATACATAAAACCTGTAATAGGTCCTTTGCATTTAACAATAACATCTAAGGCAACTGGAGCACTATATTCATCATAACCTACCCCTAGATTAATATGTGCTTCACTGCCATCTTCATATTCTAATAATTCTTTATAAGTTTTAGGATCACAAATGGTTGCGAAAATAACTTTCTTTTGTAAATCTTTTAAAGCTAAAAATTGTCTTAAAACAAAGGTATTCCAACCAGGTGCTCCAGATGTTGTATTATCTCCACTATCAGTAATAAATGCAATTCCTTCTTTTACATCTAAGGCCATCTTAATTGCCTCATCAGGTTCAGCAGTTAGACCAGTATAATGGAATTCATGACGTTTATCCCAAACATATTTAGCAAGTTCATCAGCCTTTTGTTCACAATATTCTTGATCTTCACTATTTTGTGGAACAACTACAATACCACATCCAGCAACATCACAATCATGTCTTAAATAACCTACATGCCAAGAAGCACTTCTAACACGTGGATCTTTTTCCATTTCGTCCATATATTTATTAATAGATAATACAGGTTCATCTGTAGAGACTGATTGTTCTCCACCTAAGATTAATGGAAGTTTACGATATATTGCATGAATATTTTGACGATCATGCAATAAATCACATAACATTTTAGAAACAATACGCTTAGATTCTTGAGCATCTGTATGTGGCGATTCCCGATAAGATCTAAGAATTGTACAATTATCAACATATTCTTGGCATAGATTACCATGAGGATCACAAACAATCGCAATTGGTAAATATGGTCCTACAATTTTACGAATTTCTTTTAAGATATGATGGTCACCTGAACCAATTTTTTCAACTTCACTAGCGCCATGTAAAAATAAATAAATACCATCCAATTCATGTAAATGTTCTTTAACACTATTTACAAAACAACTTTCAATATAATTAAAAGCATCCAAGGAAACTACACCATTTCCTCCAGCATCCGCATAGATAGAAGGAATAATATCAATTTGTGCTTCATCATAGATATCCTTTACTCCCATCTTGCGAATCAATTCATCCCCAAAGGCAATATCATAATTAACTATCGTTGCCATATTGGGAACATTAGCATTCGATTCTGTTACAAATGTACCAATTAGAACTTTCATAATAAAATATCTCCTTTAAGTTTATTATAATGTTTTTATGTGTAAATTAGTTTCAATCAAAAAAAGCAGATTATCAATTAATAATCTGCATGAAAATCATTATTAACATCGGCATCACACTAACTACATAAGCAGCTCTTAGAGCCTGTATTAAAGCAATCTTAGTAAGATCAGCTCCAAGATCAGCCGCAATAAGGGTCATGTCTGTAGCTCCACCAGGTGCACTAGCAAACATAGCGGACTTCAAATCAAGATAATTCTTTTTCTTACATAAATAGCTAAATAAGAAATTAACTAAGAAATAACTAAATAATAAAATTATTACAGGTATTATCGTCTTATCTAAAGAAGAAAAGGTAGAAGCTTTAATCGAACTACCAACTACAGAACCTGCAAGAATTTGGGCAACCAATTTTTCTTTCTTATTAACAATACAATAATTAGTATTTACATTTAAAAACATTATCACAAACATGGGAACCATCATACTAGCAGCAGGTAAGCCACTCCATTGACCAATATATCCAAAGATAAAGGCAACAATTAAAGTAAAGACAATCTTCTTATTAGGCGTATTGATATATTTATCTAAAAAATGCTTAGAATTATTTGTTTGTTGAACAAAGCGTTCATCCTTTTCACTTGCCGGTTCATTTTTAGTCATTATGGTAATCCAATAAGGGAAAATCAATAATACGCCAATTAACCTAGCTGTTTGCATCAAAGCTACTGTACCAACCTCAGCATGCATATCCATCGCAACTATTGACATATCTGTAACTCCACCAGCTACACAGCTTAACAAAGCGGTTAACCAATCAATGTCTGATACAAAATGAATGATAGCTCCTGCCACAAAGGTATTAATTGTAAGCATAATTATTAATATAATAAATGGTTTAATTAAATACTTAAAATTTTTAATATCCTTCTTTTCAATCTGTACACCAATATAAGCTCCAGAAATTGCTACTCCAAAAACTTTAATTGGTGTTATGAAATCCGCATAATTAAAAAAGATATTAGTAATACCCACTAATAACATTGAACCTAGCATTCCAGGAGCAGGTAATTTCAATTTTTTAGCAATTAACCAACCAACAATACCTACTAAAATCGTTATTAATACATTCATCATTAATACCTCT
>CASEWY010000136.1 GCA_949291625.1 uncultured Bacillota bacterium | reverse complement strand
CTGGTGTTAAAGTATATTTAACTGATATGGATGCAGATGGCGATACTCCTATTTCTGGGTATGAATCACCAAAGAAGGTTAGTGAATTAACAAAAACTTCAAGTGATGTTTCAGGTGCTCCAGATGGTGATTATAAGCTTACAAGTGGAACATTTAATGCAACAACTACACACAAGTATCGCTTAAGAATGTGGGTAGCAGATGATTATCAAGTTACTGGTACTTCACAAGCATTTAAATTAAAAGTAAATGTTTATGGTACTGCTGCTGCTCAATAGAAGTAGTTAGTATTAAAAAGTGTCTAATCTCTGACACATATTTCTTTTGTATGAAAATTAATAGCTTTAGGCATAATTTTTATGATATAGTTATTATTGTAGAAGGAGGTTAGAAAGTGAAAGAAAATAATTCTAAACAAGTATTATTATCAGTACTTGGAGTAGCTATTTTAGTTGTAGCTGTAGTGGGAGTATCATTTGCAGCATTTAGTTATAGTAAAACAGGAGAAAAAGTTAATACAATTACAACTGGTACTATTACAATGAGTTATAGTGAAGATACAAATGGTATTAATTTAATTGATGCTTTACCTATGACAGATGAACAAGGTAAGGCTTTAGCTGGAGAAAATAATGTTTTTGAATTTACAGTTGGCGCAACTATAACAGGTACAACTACTATCAATTATGCAGTAACTGCTACAAAAGAAGCTGATAGCACTCTTGATGATACAGCTGTTAAAGTTTATTTAACTGATATAACTTCTGGCGGAGATACTGAGGTTTTAGCACCAACTAAAGTTTCTGCTTTACAAAAAACTACAAGTGACGTTTCAGGTGCTCCAAATGATCAATATAAACTAACATCTGGAACATTCAATACAACAACTACAAAAAAATATCGTTTAAGAATGTGGGTAGCAGATGATTATTCAAGTTTAGGTACTTCAGGTACTTATAAATTAAGAGTAAATGTTTATGGTACTGCTGCTGCTCAATAAAAAGTGTTAAACACTTTTTTTCTTTTCTTGCTAAACTTTAATAGATGTGTTATATTCATTAATATAGGAGGCTTGTTATGAAAAAAGAAAACACTGGTAGTTATAAATCAGTAGGACTAATTATATTTTGTATTATTATTTTAATTTTAGCTGTGATTGGTGTAAGTTATGCTGCTATTTTTTATTCAAAAACTGGTGAAAAAGTAAATAGAGTTACAACTGGTACTATGACTATGAGCTATAGTGAGAATACAAATGGGATTAATTTAACTGATGCAATACCTATGACTGATGAAATTGGTAAAAGTTTAAATGATGAGAATCAATATTTTGACTTTACAGTAAGTGCTACTATGGGTGGTAATGTTATAATTAATTATGTGATTACAGCTATTAAGGAAGATGGTAGTACTTTACCTGATAATGCAGTGAAGGTTTATTTAACCAATATAAATGGTGGAAATGAATCTCAAGTTCTTGTTCCTACTAAATTATCCGATTTGCAAGTTACTTCTCTAAATAAAGAGGGTGCTCCAGATGGACAATTTGTACTTTATAATGGCAATTTTAATAAGACAGAAGCTCGTAATTACCGTTTAAGAATGTGGGTAGCTAGTGATTATGTTCTTCCTGATTTTAGTCAAACTTATAAATTGCGTATAAATGTTTATGGAAATGTATCAGTTTAACGATTATAGTACAGTTTATCTGTACTTTTTTCTTTACCAAAAAAAGTTAGTGTGATACAATTATTTTAGGATGCGAGGGAGTGTTGTTATGGATAATAAAAATTACAATGATGAACTTATAAAAAAAGAGTCAAATAATAAAGTGTTTATTATTATTATTTGTTTATTTATATTTATTATTATGGTAATTGGTATTTCTATGGCTACTTTTACTTATACTAAAGAAAATAAAAGTATTAATACAATAAGTACAGGTAATATATATTTAAATTATACTGAAGATACTAATGGTATTAATATTACTAATGCTTATCCTATGGCAGATGAAGTTGGTAAAACTTTGACTAATGAAGATCAATATTTTGATTTTACTGTTGAAGCTTCATTAGAAGGTGATGTAAGTGCTAATTATGAGGTTTCGGCTGAAAAAGAAGCTTCTTCTACACTTGATAATGATGAAGTTAAGCTATATTTAGAAAAGAAAGTTAATGACTCTTATCAAGAGGTAATGGCTCCTAAACATTTTACTCCTCTTAAAGAGAGTACTAATTTAGGTACTATGGCAGGAGCTATGTTACTTGATAGTGATAATATACAAGAGGATAGTATTATCAGTTATCGTTTAAGAATGTGGGTAGCAGATGATACTATATTGGGTGATTTAGAAAAAAGTTTTGGTGTAAGAGTGTCTATAAAGGCGAAAATTGATTTAGAAAAATAATTGTTTTCTTTTTTGTGTTGTGTTATCTTATTTAAAGAATAATAAGTGGGTGATAACTTGAAGAGGTCTAATAAAGATTGGTTGATTAAACTTAAAAATGCACTGCATTTTATAGCAACTGTTTTAATGTATTCAATTTGTTTAATAATGATTATAGTTTTCTTAGTAATTGTTGTTAACTTTGTGGATAA
>CASEWY010000135.1 GCA_949291625.1 uncultured Bacillota bacterium | reverse complement strand
GAGTATGAGTATGAATATCCTGATGAACCTAATACACAACAAGTATTACAACAATTACCACAACAAATTGAACAACCAACTCAGTATATACCATATATAAGACGCCGACAAATAAATATTTATGACTTTTAATTTTCTACACATATTTTTCTTTGATAATTAAATATTATGAGTAGTATTACTGACAGTACAAAAAACAGGATTAAACGTAGAGTTAAGAAGAATAAATCAAAAGGTAAATCAAAATCTAATGCTGAAAGAGGTTTAGCTGATGCTAAAATAAATATGAATAATAAGCGATATAAAGTGCGTAAGCGTATTAAGAAAAATACTGACCTAACACCAAAAGTTGCAAGAAATTATAAAATTGATGCTGAAAGATATAGCCGGCTACCAACTTATGCATATAGACCAGCTGACAGCCCATCACACATATTAAAAAGTAAAAATGACTTAATAAACTTAATTAATAGTGAAATTAAACAAAATAATATGGCATATGGTGACTATGACGAGGACGTTAGAAAAGCACAAGCAGAATTAAAAGCATCACAAGATAGAGTAGAATATATTAAAAATTTAGCACGAGAAGAGATTAATAAAAGAAATGCACAAAAAATTACTGAACATAATGAAGAATTATCATTTAAGAAGTGGGAGTATGAACAAGATCAAGATACTAAGAAAAAAATGGCTGATATGACACGCAATCATAATAGGGAAAAAATTAAGGCTGAAAAAGCGCTTCAGAAAGCTCAGCTAGAAAAAGATATACAAGCTGATAAAGATTCACACAGAGAACGTATGACCACATTAAAACTAGAAACGAAAAAGAAAAACTTACAGCGTATGCATGATCATAATTTTGCAGTTTACGAGCGTAACTTAAAACAACTTGAATATGAAGGATCTTATGAGCCAGATGGAAAAACATTAAAACATGGTGCTAGAAAATTTGCTAAAGATGGTATTATATTTCCAAAAGGTACAGTAGAGATGAAAGTAGATGAATATGAAAGAGAAATAAAACAAATTGAACGAGAATATGAACAAAAGTCCATGGCTATACAACAAGAGTTAGATAAAATTAATACACGTGCAAGACTTGAAGATGCACCAGAATATAAAAAGTTATTAAAAGAGCACGCTGAGGCAGTAAAAAATGCACGTGAAGCTGAACTAAATCAACAACAAGCTAAGCGTAATAAAAAATTACAACAAGAAATTGACGCACTTAATTATAAGATAGAATTAATAAAAGCTGAAGATAAAGTTGATGAAAAACTTAAACAACAATTATTACAGAAACAAGCTGAACTTCAAACAGCAAAAGCTACACACAAACTTATACGTGATCAAGCTAAAGTTGAACGTAAGTTAGCAGAGATTTCTGCACAACGTGGTGAAGCTGAACGCTTACAACAACTTCTTAATGAGCATCAACAACAAGTTAATGAATTATCATTACAGAATAATAATAGTCGTGAACAATTATCACAACTTAAACAAACATACTCAGAATATATTCCAATAGCTAGAGATATAGATGCACAAACTAAAGCATATCAAAATGAAGTTGCTATGGCAATTAATAGATTAACTCCACATCTGACACAGCAAGAACAACAATCATTAAAAGATATTACTGATCCTACATTAGCCTTACAACGTATGATAGAACTTGGTCAACAAAGAATTGCTAACAGAGGTGAGTATACTGGCAGAGCTTTAGAAGTAGCAGAGAATATTAGGCAAGTATTTCAGCACGATGAAAATTTGGCTAAAATTGGTATAACTTTAGCAAATGTTCAACAACAACTTAGAAATAACCAACAAGAAGCAGCATTTGCTACTGTACCAGATTTTGAAACAGCACAAGTTGCAGCGCCACCACCAGAAGAACTTGAACGAAGATTTTATACAACTTTTAGATAAACATAATACACATTATTATAATACTATTTCGATATTTTTTGCTACAACAAAAGCATGTCGATTAACCCACAACACCAAGGTCACGATCAATTTGATGTACTAATGGGATCAGTCTCATCACACTTTGCACAAATAGATAATGTACTATTACAAAATGAATGTATTAATGGACAATATCAATTAGTTACTTCAGCATCATATGCACAAAACTGTCCAGTAACTGCACCAGGTTTTACAAGAGTATGTATTAGTACTAATGGTTCTATAATAGCAGACTTAGAAAATTCTTATATTACTGCTGAGCTAGAATATACATTAGGTCTTAATGGTTTAACTACATAAGCAAAACCATTTGATAAAGCAAAAATTGATGCAGTAGCTGACTCAACAATTGCTCAAACACACTTTACAAAATACTTTATTGGTTTTAAACAATCTCTTGATGCATTACGTAGATATTCTATATATGTGAACTCACAAGAAATTTACACACAGAACTTTGTTGGTCAAGAATCTATTGTACAATATGCTGGTATTAATGATACTATACTTAATAATAACCCATTCACTTATACATCATATAAGAATGCATCTACTATGGATCCTAATGTATGTGGTGTATATATTGACCTTAATGGCTTAGCTAAAAATACTTCCACATTTACAGTTAAAATTCCTATTAAAATAAATCTTCATCAATTCTTAATGCTATCACCAATACACTATTTACCATCATTTGCTGGCCGCTGGGAAATTGAATTATACTTTGACTGTCATAACTTAGTAATTTGCCCAGTAAATCCATTATCATACTGTGATGAATATATTGCACCAATAATTAATAGAGCATTACATATTTATACTCCATCTGAAGATAAATATGAAGGTTTTAGTAATCACTTTACACAAATTCGTGATACATTTTATGCTATAACTGAAGCTGGTCAAAATGGTAGTGATAAATTTATTTTCGGTTCATCTGAGTTCGATGTAGTAG
>CASEWY010000134.1 GCA_949291625.1 uncultured Bacillota bacterium | reverse complement strand
TTTTATATCATAATCTTAATTCCAGTTTCATTTTACAATACAAGTTTTCTTTAATTTTATAATAGTATGAACTTTTTAAATTGGTTTTATCTTAAAATTATTGTAAAATAATAAATTGAGGTAAGGTTATGCGTGAAGTTGGTAAAAATGAAATTTGTAATGTAGTACATAAAGTACATTATCGTCCTAATACGGAGATATATGCTGCTTTAATATTAGGTATATTATTTATATTAGTACCATTATGGTTTATAAAATTTATTGGGGTTATTTCTGTTATTATAGGATTGATTGCGCTTTTTAAATTAAAAGATCATTTAACGATGGAAATAGCGAAGGATCGTGTTTATATACACCAAGATGATAAGATTAAAGAGATTCTTTTTGATGAAATAAAAGTGTGGGAAGCTAAGGGTAATGCTCAGACTATCGGTAATATTACTTTTATTTTACAAGATGATGAAATGGTAGTTGTTAATACTTACCAACCAGATAAAGCTAATACGATATTGAGTAAATATATTAGACAAAAAGAGAAGAGTGAAAAAGCTATTGAGGATCGTAAGATTACACATAAGGTTGAATTAAGTTTTACACAAAAGATTAAATTATTATTTTCTAGAAATAAATAGGATGATTTTTTCATCCTTTTTTTGACTTTTTTAAAGTTAGTAATAAAATAATAAAGGAAAGAAGGGGTAAGAATGAAGTGTTTATTTATTGTATTAAATGATACAGAAAAATTAGATGGATTATTAGAATCATTAGGAAATAATGGAATTAAAGGGGCTACAGTTGTAGAGTCTACTGGTATGGCTCATAGATTAATTAATAATGATTATTCTACGCGTTTTCTAGGTTCTTTAAGATCAGTTTTAAATCCTGAAAGAGAAACAAACTATACGATTTTTATGGTATTAAATGATGAAGATATTGATAAAGCTAAAAAAGCAATTAAGGATGTTTTAGGGGATATTAATAAACCAGATACCGCAATTATCTTTAGTATGCCTGTTGATTTTATTGAAGGAGTTAGAATTTAAAAATGATGGATTTTATTCATAATTCAATGTTTCTTCAATGTGCAATTATTTTTATTACGGGTTTAATATTTAGTAAGTTAGCTAAATTAGTTAAATTACCTGCAGTTACTGGTTATTTAGTTGGTGGCTTAATATTAGGACCATATATCTTAAATTTTGTTACGATTGATAGTGTTGAAACTTTAGCTATTTTTTCAGATATAGCTTTAGCATTTATCGCTTTTAATATAGGTAGTGAATTTAAAATTAGTTATTTTAAAAAGGTAGGAGTTGCACCGATTGTTATTGCTTGTTTAGAAAGTTTATTTGCAGTTTTATTTGTCTTGGTTGTGTTATTGTTAACTAATCATGAATTAAGATTTAGTTTAATGCTTTCGGCAATCGCTGCGGCAACAGCTCCTGCAGCTACCATCATGGTAATTAAACAATATCGGGCAAATGGTCCGGTTACTAAAACCTTATTGAGTGTAGTAGCTATCGATGATGCAACAGCTTTAATTCTATTTGGTTTTGCTCTTGCGATTACTAATAGTTTATCTAATGGTAGTGGCAATTTATTGATGATGTTACTAGATCCTATTATTGAATTATTAGTATCAGTTATTTTAGGTGGGGTATTGGGACTTGCTTTATCATATTTTATTAGATTTTTTAAAGATGATTTAAGAGTACCTTTGATTATCGCAACATTACTACTTACTTTAGGTTTATCAGATTTATTTGGTGCTTCTTCATTGATGGTTTGTATGGTATTAGGTGCTATATTTTGTAATTTATCAAATGAAGCTGATAAGACGATGAATATCATTGATGGTATTACACCTTCATTATTTATGATGTTCTTTGTTTTAAGTGGTGCCGAATTAAATGTTGGTATCTTGCCTTCAATTGGTTTGGTTGGTATCATTTATGTAGTATTTAGAGTTGTTGGTAAATATGTTGGTGCTTATGTTGGTGCTAAAATGTCACATGCTAGTGAAAATGTTTGTCGTTATATTGGACCTTGTTTGATTCCTCAAGCAGGTGTAGCAATCGGTTTATCACTAGTAGCGGAAAGTATGGTTCCTGAATTTGGTGCTACTATTAGAGCAGTTATTCTATGTGGTACTTTAATATATGAATTGATTGGTCCATTTGTTACTAAGAGAACATTGATGATGGCAAAAGAAATTAAAGAGGGTTAAAATGATTATTAAAGAAGAAGTTTGGATTACTCATTATCAATTACCAAGAATGCTTCATATTTATCTTCCTGATGATTTACAAGAAGATGAAAAATTACCAGTTTTATATATGTTTGATGGTCATAATTTATTTTATGATGAAGATGCGACTTATGGTGTTAGTTGGGGTTTAAAAGATTATTTAGATAAACATCATAATCGTTTGATGATTGTTGGCTTAGAATGTAATCATGAAGGTAATGAGAGATTGAGTGAATTCACACCTTATTCTTTTGATGATTGTGATTATGGTCATATTGAACAAAAAGGTCTTGAATTAATTGATTGGATGATTGATGAATTAAAACCTTATATTGATGAAAATTATCCTACCAAATCTGATCGTAATCATACTTATATTGGTGGCTCAAGCATGGGTGGCTTAATGAGTTTATATATGATTATTAAACATTCAGATATATTCTCTAAAGCTGTTTGTGTTTCTTGTCATATTTATCCTTTATTTAAACAAATGCGAAAAGATCTTCGTACTAAGATGCATCCTAATACTTTTGTTTATATTAGCTGGGGTGGTAGAGAATATGGTAACAACCATATCTTAGCTACGGTTACTGATCAAAATTTACAAATTGTTCGTGCATTAATGAAAAAACCACATGTTAAAGTTATTCCTTATGTCTTTAAGAATCATGATCATTCTGAATCTTCTTGGCGTAAAGAATTACCAATGTGGTTTAAAGAATTAAAATTGTAAAATACAATATTAAAAGGTTGATTCTGATTTATATCAACCTTTTTAGATAACCCAATAATAAATAAACGTTTATTAATATGTATTAGTTAAACGATAACCATTTCCTTCATCAATAAGTTCTATATGATATATTTGTGGCATGATATCATCTTCATAACCAGCTGCTAAATCAATTAATAATCGATTATCTTCATAGCTACTCGCAATTATATATGACGTATTATATGGAATACCTGTACTAATTGATGAGCTAGTATCACTGGCATATAATATTCCATTTTCTTCTAGATAGATGGGATTTTCTTGATAGAAGGCAATATCATATAAAGTATTTAAATATTCTTGCGTGAATACTTCTTCAGCGATGGCTTTAATTTGATCAATTGATTGATATTCTTGTACTTCGAAATAATTTTCATTGGTTGGATGTTGATCGCCTAAAGTTATGCCTGAAGCATATAATAGATTGATTGCTAGTTCTTGTTCATTTAGTAATGTGTCTAGAATATCTTTTTCAGTTGTAAAATTTGGATCATCTTTAGTTATTTGATTGATATCTACTAAAAATGAATAATCGCTGTCTAACCATATACTATTTAATGGTTGATATAATTGAAATTGCATACTATATTTATCATCAATTGATAAATTGTAAATATAGTCGGCATTACTTGCAATATTTTCTTCCAAGGTCAATTGACTAATATTATCTACAGTTGGTAATGTTAGTCCGCTTAGTTCAATTGGGATAGTTGGTAGTGTAGTGCTATATTGTTGTTGGATATCATTAATTTGATTATTGTTGTAGGAAGAAGTGCATTCATTTATCATTGTGATGATTTTTTCTTCATCTGATACAGGGTCGGCAGTTATTTCTCTACCAAATTCATCATATTCTTTTTGATTTGTACAGCCCATTAATATAAAAGCTAATAAAATAAATATTATTAATTTTTTCATAATTTAATTTCACTTTCTTTAGTAAATTATATAACTTTTCACAACAACTTGACAAACCATTTTCTTTATTGTTTAATATGGATGTTAAAACGTTGAAGAGACTAAGTAAATCATGATATTTTTAAGAGAGATCATGGCTGGTGTGAATGATTAAATTAGTGATTGAAATCTACCTCGGAGTGAAAGCAAAACTTTCCGGTTACAGCCGTTATTGTTTGAGTGATTATAATGTTTCACGTGAAACATTATAATAATTAGGGTGGCAACACGAGATATCGTCCCTTCGGATGATATCTTTTTTTTATTTAATATGGAGGTTATATGTTAGACATCAAATTAGTTAGAGAAAATCCTGAATTAGTAAAAGAAAACATCAAGAAAAAATTCCAAGATGAAAAATTACCGTTGGTAGATGAAGTAATTGAATTAGACCAAAAGTATCGTGCATCAAAAGCTCGTGGTGATGAATTACGCGCAATGCGTAATAAGGTATCTAAAGAAATCGGTATGTACATGGGTAAAAAGATGTTAGACGAAGCGGAAGCAGCTAAAAAGAAAGTAGCGGACATTGCGGATGAACTAAAAGCTTTAGAGGAAAGTGAAAGTACTCTTCAAGAAGAAATCAAACAAAGAATGTTAGTTATTCCAAATATCATTGATCCATCAGTTCCAATTGGTAAAGATGATAGTGAAAACGTAGAAGTACAAAGATATGGTGAACCAAAAGTTCCATCATATGAAATTCCATATCATGCGGATATTATTGATTCATTTAAAGGAATGGATAAAGATGCAGCAGGTAGAACTAGTGGTCAAGGCTTCTATTATTTATTAGGAGATATTGCAAGATTACATGAAGCAATGTTAGCTTATGGTCGTGATTATATGATTGATAAAGGCTTTACTTATGCAATCCCACCATTTATGATTCATGCTAATGTTGTAGAAGGTGTTATGTCTTTCCCGGAAATGGAAGCAATGATGTATAAAATTGAAGGTGAAGATTTATATTTAATTGGTACTAGTGAACATTCAATGATTGGTAAATTTAAAGATCAAATTATTAAAAAAGATGAACTTCCAATTACTATGACATCTTATTCTCCTTGTTTTAGAAAAGAAGGTGGATCTCACGGATTAGAAGAAAGAGGTTTATATCGTGTTCATCAATTTGAAAAACAAGAGATGATTGTATTGTGTGAACCTGAACAATCTATGGAATGGTATGATAAGATGTGGCGTTATTCGGTTGAAATATTTACTAATATGAATATTCCGGTTCGTCAATTAGATTGTTGTTCAGGAGATTTAGCTGATCTTAAAGTAAAGTCTTGTGATATTGAAGCTTGGAGTCCTAGACAACAAAAGTATTTTGAAGTATGTTCTTGTTCTAACTTAGGTGATGCTCAAGCTAGAAGGTTAGGAATTAGAGTTAAAGGTGAAAAGGGTAATTATTACTTACATACTTTAAATAATACTGTAGTTGCCTCTCCTCGTGGTTTGATTGCTTTGATTGAGAATAATTATAATGAGGATGGTACTATTAACGTTCCTGAAGTATTACGTCCTTATATGGGTGGTAAGGAAAAGTTAGTTCCTAAAAAATAATGTTTCACGTGAAACAAATAAAAACATTTGCTTGTTATAAATAATTTGATATAATATTTATCGGTACAACAGACATGGATATAACTTGGTCAG
>CASEWY010000133.1 GCA_949291625.1 uncultured Bacillota bacterium | reverse complement strand
ACCATTTTCTATGCTCTTTAATCCATACGACACACTAGCGGCTTGAATAATTGTAATAAATATTGTTAGATATCGAACAATTTGCATATACTGTTGCATACCATCACGTTCTTTTTTCATTTTTCCAATATTATTGAATGTTGCAGACAAAAGTTCCATAATAATGGAAGCAGTAATATAAGGCATAATTCCTAAGGATATAATACTTAATCGCTCAACGGCATTTCCACTAAACATATTAAATAATCCCAATGCATTACTAGCATTTTTAGAAAAAATTTCCTTAATAATACCAACATCAACACCAGGTACAGGAATATAAGACAGCATTCTGTAGGCAAACAAAAATGCAAGTGTAATAAGAATTTTATTTAAAATACTTTTATTCATTAAGGCTGTCCAGTTACCACAACACTTTCATCATTAATCTTGGATTTCAAATCTCTCACACTCGCACCTATGAGTTTCACCGTGGTAACATATTTAGGTATAGAATAAATTTGACGTATAGCATCTAACGTAATAGATGCGAGAGAGTGTATTTTATTTTGTTTTTCAACATTAATGACATAAGGTTTTATAACTTTTGAAGTAAAGCCAACTTTTGGTACTCGTCGTTGTAACGGTTGCTGCCCTCCTTCAAATCCTCTTTTAACCTTATACCCAGATCTTGCAGTTTGCCCTTTACCACCTCTAGTAGAAGTTTTTCCCATACCAGATCCTTGCCCACGTCCAACTCGTTTAATATCTTTTACACTATTTATAGCTGGTTTAATTTTCTCTAACACATTAATCTCCTTAGAATCTAATTTTAGCCAACGCATCAATAGTTGCACGAACAACATTATACGGATTGTTAGAACCTAAAGATTTTGTCAAAATATCTTTAATTCCCGCAAGTTCAATAACAGGTCTTGCACTGCCACCAGCAATGATTCCAGTACCTTCACTTGCAGGTTTTAACAGGATTCTACTAGCATTATATTTGTATTCAATATCGTGAGCAATTGTCGTACCCTTAATATTAACTTTAACAATATTTTTAAATGCATCATCAATTGCTTTCCTTACAGCATCTGGAACTTCTTTAGCTTTACCTAAACCAAAGCCAACTAAACCATTGCGATTTCCCACAACAACAAGTGCATTAAAACGGAATCTTCTTCCCCCTTTAACAACTTTTGTTACACGTCCTATGTTGACTACTATTTCACTAAATTCTTCTCTATTAATTTCCATAAATTATAACTCCTATAATACTATACCATTAGCTCTCAGCCCATCAGCAAACGAAGCCACTACACCATGATACAAATATCCATTCCTATCAAAGACAACTTCTTTAATATTTTTATTTAACAACATATTCGCAAATTCTGTGCCAATTTTATATGAATCGCTCTTTGTATTGCCAACATTTAATTTACGGCTGTCTAATGCTGCCAAAGTATATCCACGCAAATCATCAATAGCTTGTGCATAAAAATATCTATTTGACCTAAACACAGTTATTCTAGGTTTAGTAATAGTTCCATTGCAATGAGATCTTATACGTAATTTACGTTTTGTTCTCAATCCCTTTTTTTTTCCTAAAATTTTAGAATTCATATTTTCACCTTAAAATATTCAAAATCTATTTCTTAGAAGTTTTTCCTGCTTTACGCAATATTACTTCATCACTATATTTTATCCCCTTACCTTTATAAGGTTCAGGTGGTCTAAACTCTCTAATCTCTGCAGCAATTTGTCCAATTTGTTGCTTATCGCTTCCTTTTATTACAATCATATTTTTATCTACCGAAATACTAACATTTTGTGGAATAGGATACTTAATAGGATGTGAAAAACCTAATATAAGCTCCAATGTATTACCGTTAACACTTGCTTTATATCCAACACCATTAATTTCCAAAGTTTTTGTAAAACCACTACTTAACCCAACAACAATATTATTTGCTAAAGCACGATATGTTCCCCAAAATGCACGGGATTGTTGACTATCATCTAATGATGAAAAAGAAAGTTGCTTATCTTTCAACAATATATGGACACGATTATGAGTTTCCAGTTCCTTACTTTCTTTTTTATTTTTAAACAAAATCCTACCATTATCCAATATTACCTCAATATCATCAGGAATACTAATAGATTTTTTACCAATTCTTGACATTATAACTCCTACCAAATACTACAGAGGGCTTCCCCTCCAACATTTGCTTTATATGCTTCATCATTAGCAATTATCCCAAGATTTGTGCTTACGACTATA
>CASEWY010000132.1 GCA_949291625.1 uncultured Bacillota bacterium | reverse complement strand
ATAAATTGTCATCGGGGATAATGATTGATGGCAATGAACTTTGTTTACCTGCTAAAGTAAATATTATTAATGATACTTTAATTACTTTAACTATTTGTGAAGGTAAATATCATCAAGTTAAAAGAATGCTTAAAGCAGTAAATAATGAAGTCATTAAATTAAAAAGGATAAGGATGAAAGATTTAATTTTAGATGAAAATTTATCCGAGGGACAATATAGATTATTAACTGAAGAAGAAATAAATAAATTAAAAGCCTAATCGAGGATTTTATCAATCTCGATAGGCTTTTTATTTAATATATGGGTTGTATCATATTCTTTTAGCGTTTGAATGATTTGTTCGGTTAAATAAGTAGGGGTGCTTGCTCCACTGGTTATAGCTAAACGATTTATATCTTTAAACATATCTTCTTTAAGATCATTAACAGTTTCAATCATATATATTTTAGGTATACTATTTTTAGCAATATCTTTTAATTTTTTAGTATTATTAGAATTTGGATCTCCTACTACGATTAAACAATCAATGTCTTTAAGATTTAAAATAGCTTGCTGGCGAATTCTTGTAGCATTGCATATTTCATCAACTACTTTAGCAGTTGGGAATTTGTGTAGGGCGTAATCTATTAAATCTTGAATTTCGATGATGCTCATGGTTGTTTGATTAGTAATCAATATATTATTTAATGGTGGTAATTCATCGATATCTTTTTTATTGGATACCATATAAATATTGTTGGCTAAACTACATGCTCCTTCAGCTTCCGGATGATTTTTTTTGCCTATATAAATACAATCGCCAGATTTAACATGTTCTAAAATTATTTGATGGGTTTTTAATACATCTTCGCAAGAAGCATTGACGATAATTAGTCCTTTAGCTTTTGCTTTATCAATAACTTTTTGGCTTACACCATGAGCAGTAAAAATTACGACTCCTTGATCTATTTTATCTAATAATTCTAAACGTGTTAATGATTTATCTTCAATACATTCTATATTATAAAGTTTGCATGCTTCTACAACATATTTATTATGTACAATCATGCCTAACATATATATTGGTTTATCAGGATATTTTTCGGCAGTTTCTTTGGCAATTTTAATTGCGCGATATACACCTTTGCAATATCCTCTTGGTATTACCGGAATAATTTCCATATAGCTAATTCTCCTTTAATCTAGTATAATTATAAGGCATTAGAAAGGATGATACCATGAAAACATTTAAAGATTTTAATTTAAAGCATGATGTTTTAGCTTTTATCGAAGCTAATAATTTTGAACATCCTACTAAAGTTCAAGAAGCAATTATAAATGAAGTATTAAAAAGTAAAAGCGTAGTAGCTATTTCTGATACGGGTACAGGAAAAACCCATGCATTCTTAATTCCTTTATTTAATATGATTGATCCTAATATTGATCAAGTTCAAGCTGTTATAACTGCACCTACTAGAGAGCTAGCATTACAAATATATGAAAAAGCTAAACTAATGAAGACAGTTAATCCAGCATATAATATTCGTCTTATCACTGGTGGTATGGAAAAAGACAAAATGTCTGAGAGTTTAAAAAAGCAGCCGCAAATGGTTATTGGTACTCCAGGAAGAATTAAAGATTTATTTTTACAAGAATCGGTTTTAAGAGTAGATAAAGCTAAAATATTTGTAATTGATGAAGCAGATATGACTTTGGAATTTGGCTTTTTAGATGATGTTGATGCGATTTGTTCACGTATGGGTCAAAATTTACAAATGTTGGCCTTTAGTGCAACTATACCTCAAGCATTAAGACCATTTTTGAAAAAATATATGGCTAATCCGCAAACAGTACAAATTAAAAATGATAATAAATTTAATCCAAGAATAGAGCATGTATTAATACCATGTAAGCATAAAAGCTATGGAGAAAAGATTTTAGATATTTTACCTGGATTTATGCCTTATGTATGCTTAATATTTGCAAATACACGTGAAGAGGCGGCAGAAATTGCTCAAACCTTAAGAAATAATAAGCAAAAGATTGTAGAAATTCATGGTGGCTTACAAGCCCGTGAAAGAAAACAAGCGATGCGTGAATTGATAAATTTAGAAAAATCTTATGTAGTAGCTACAGATATAGCCGCACGTGGTATCGATATTGAAGGTATAACACATGTTATTAGCTGTGGGTTACCAAATGACTTAGATTTTTATATTCATCGTGCAGGAAGAACAGGAAGAGCTGGAAAAGAAGGAACTTGTTTCTTGTTATATCATGAAAATGATGATCATAATATAAAATTATTAGCTAAAAATGGTATTAAATTTGTTCATAGAGATTGTAAAAATGGTAAATGGCGCGATTTGAAACCATATGGATCTAAACCATTTAGACAAAATGATTTATATGAAAAAGAGATTGCTAAAAAATTGCATCGAAAAAATGAAAAGGTTAAACCAGGATATAAGAAAAAACGTAAGATGGAAATTGAAAAAATTAAGCGTCAGGAAAGAAGAGATTATATCCGTTCTAAGATAAAAGAACAACGTAAAGAAATGTTTAAAAAACGTCAAATTGAAAAAAATCAAATGAAACAAAAATAAGCCTTCGCAAAATTGCGAAGGTTTATTTTATCATAGCTAATATTTCTTTTTTTAAAGTTTCAACTAATAAATCTTGAGGAATCGTTTTAATTAATTTACCTTTTTTAAATAATAATCCTTGATCTTTGCCACCAGCAATTCCAATATCCGCACGTGATGCTTCTTGAGGTCCATTAACAGGACATCCCATGATAGCTACTGTAATATCAGCATTTATCGTATTTAAGAATGTTTCAATCTCTTTAACGATAGGAATCATATCATATTGAATTCTTCCACAAGTAGGGCAAGCTATCAAATTTGGAACATGGTCAATTAGATTAAAGCATTTAAGAAGTTGTTTGCCAATAATTAATTCATCTTCTGGTTCACTAGATACACTAATTCTAATAGTATCACCAATACCATCATTTAATAGGGTGCCTAGGGCTGCACTTGATTTAATTGAACTAGTCATAAATGTACCAGCCTCAGTTACTCCTAGATGTAATGGATAAGGGAAGGTTTCGCTAGCTAAACGATAAGCATCTATGCAAAGTTGAACATCACTAGATTTAAATGAAAGACAAATATCATAGAAATCAAGTGATTCTAAAATATCAATATGTTTTTTAGCACTTTCAATCATCGCTTGGGCACATGGTTTTCCATATTTAACTAATAGTTCCTTTTCTAATGAACCACCATTTATTCCAATTCTAATAGGAACATGATGCTTTTTACAAGCTTCTACGACTTCTTTTACATTTTCAATAGAACCAATATTTCCAGGATTAATTCTAATTTTATCAATTCCATTTTCTATCGCAATTAATGCAAGTTTATGGTTAAAATGAATATCAGCTACCAAAGGAATATTGGTCTGTTGTTTTATTTGTTTTATAGCTTGAGCATCTTGAGCATCTAAAATGGCTAAGCGCGCAATTTCACAACCATTATTTTCTAAGCGTTTAATTTGCGCAACTGTAGCTTCAATATCTTTTGTTTTGGTATTGCACATGGATTGTAGGACACATTTATTTTGATTTCCAATTTGTACATTACCAACCATTAATTTTCTTGTCTGAGTTCTTTTCATATAATCACCATAATCATTATACAACAAAATAGCTAATTAATAGGCAAATTAATAAATAATTCTTTGCTAAAGAATTAATCTTATGTTATACTACTAATGCGTTTTTAAAGGAGGGTAGCAACATGCCAAGAGAAAATATTACTTTCAAGTGTTCAGTTTGTGGTGAAGAAAACTACATTGGTACTAGAAATAAAAGAAAACATACCGAAAAAATGGAAATTCAAAAATATTGTCCAGTTTGTC
>CASEWY010000131.1 GCA_949291625.1 uncultured Bacillota bacterium | reverse complement strand
AAAATATTAATTAATAAATATAAGGATTCATTTCTAAATAAAAATAAGCATCCTAAAATAATCGCAATGATACTGCTGGTAATACTAGAACATTTTTCAAAAATATTATTATTCATGTTTTAATATTATCATTCTTATTTTTTAGCTTCAAGGTTTAAAATAGACATTTCATCTAAATGATATATTAATTCGTGGTATTATATTTTAAAGAAAATGAGGTATTAAAATGTTGATTCTTTGTTCACCAACGAAAACGATGCGTATTACTAAAGAAAAGGGATTAAAAAGTCCTATATTCTTAGATACCAGTAGAAAATTATTGAAGATGATGCAAGGCTTAGATCATGCGCAAATGAAAAAATATTTAAAAGTAAATGATAAAATTGCTGAAGGTTGTTTAAAAATGTATAGTGATTTTAAAGAAGATAATTTAGCAATCGCAGCATTTAATGGTTTACAATTTAAATATTTAAATTGGGATAATTTAAGTAATGATGATAAAGAATTTGCTTATGAACATATTATGATATTAAGTGGCTTATATGGTTTACTTAGATCATATGATAAAATAGGTATATATCGTTTAGACTATGAGAATATAATTAATGATAAGAAAGTAATTGAATATCATCGAAAAAATGTTAATGATTTTCTAAGAGAATATAAAGGACCTATCATTGATTTATGTTCCAAGGAATATGGAGATATTCTTGAGGTTAAACATATTAGAATTGAATTTCTTGAAGAAAATTTAAAAGTTAAGGCTACAAATAGTAAGATGCAAAGAGGTAAGATGATAAATTATTGTATTACCAATAGAATAGATGATATTAATTTAATTAAAGATTATCATGAAGATGGTTATTGTTATAATGATGAACTTTCTGATGATAATAAATGGATATTTGTTAAAAAAGGAGAATAAATATGGAGAAGGCTTTTGATTTTGCATTAGCGGATGCTAGGGGAAAGGTAGTTAAATTAAGTGATTTTTTAGGTAAAAGAGTTGTTGTTTATTTTTATCCTAAAGATAATACGCCTGGTTGTACTAAACAGGCTTGTGCTTTTAAGGCTAGTTATGATTATTTTGTTGACAATGATATTGTTTTAATTGGTATTTCTAAGGATGGGAATAAATCGCATGAAAACTTTGCGAAAAAATATGATTTACCATTTATCTTATTGAGTGATCCTGATAATAAGGTTGCAGAAATTTATGGCATAGTAAAAGAGAAGAAATTATATGGTAAGACTTATATGGGAGTAGTGCGTAGTACTTTTATCATTAATGAAGAAGGCTATATTGAAAAAGTGATGGAAAAGGTAAAACCAGAGACTAATCCCAAGGATGTTATAGATTATTTGGAAGGTAGATAATGTTAGTTAAATATGATAGAGGTTTATTGCAAGTTAGTAATGCAATATTTAAATATTTTGGGCTTGATACTTATCATGAAGTAGATGTTCAAGTAAGCAATTGGTTGAATGAACATGAATTTGAGACTTTAATTGTTTTATTGATTGATGGTATGGGCTCTAGAATTATTAAAGAACATTTAAAAGCTAATAATTTTTTGATGAAAAATATGATCAAAGAAATGCCTAGCGTATTTCCTCCTACAACTACAGCAGCTACAACTTCATTTTTAACTGGTAAAAGTCCAAAAGAGACTGGATGGTTGGGTTGGTCACAATATTTTAAAGAAGTTGATGATAACGTAGTATTATTTAGAAATCGTGGTTTATATAGTGGTAAGAATTATCCTAATTTTAATGATAGACTTAAAAATAAAAATTTAATGGAATATTTGGCTGATAAAAATATTAGTTATAAGACGATATATCCTAGTTGGGATAAAGATGGAACTGATGATTTAGATGAATTTGTTTTAAAGATTAAAAAGGCTATTGAAGATAAACCTGCTTTTATCTATGGTTATTATGATCAATTTGATGCTTGTATGCATGATAATGGCCCTAGTAGTTTAAAGTCTAAAGAAATGTTACAAAGTATTGATGAAAAGTTAGAAAAACTCTCATTAAGTTTAACTAAAAAACAAGGACTATTGATTATTGCCGACCATGGACAAATTGATATAGAAGCTAAATATTTGAATGATTATCCGGATATTTTAGCTTGTTTAAAACATAAACCTTCTATAGAAGCTAGATGCATTAGTTTTGATATAAAAGAAGGAATGCATGAAATATTTGAGAATACTTTTAGAAAATATTTTAATGATGATTTTGCTTTATTATCGCATGATGAAGCTATTAGAATGAATATTTTTGGTATTGGCAAAGCTCATGAGCGCTTTGAAGAATTTATTGGCGATTATATAGCGATTGGTTGTACTAATGTTGCTTTATATGCTAAATTAAGAAAGGATAAGGGAGATCATGCAGGTTCTAAGGAAAAAGAGATTATGATTCCTTTGATTAGCTATCCCGTAATGAAAAGATAATATGAAAGAATATATTGAATGTTTAAAAAATGATGGGGTATTGGCTTATCCTACGGATACGGTATATGGTTTATGTGTTAGATTTGATCATAAAGAGGCTTGTGAACATTTACGTAATGTAAAAAATCGTCCTTTGGATAAATCTTTTCCCATTATGGTTAGTGATATTGAACAATTAGAAAAGATTGCTTCAGTAAATGAATTAGATTTAAAACTAGTCAATAGATTTATGCCAGGACCAATTACCTTGATTTTGCATAAAAAAAGTATAATTGAACCTTGGATGAATGATAATAGAGATACGATTGCCATAAGAATGGCTTGTGATGATAATTTGAAGAAAATTATTAAGGGATTGGGAGTACCTATCTTTATGACTAGCGCTAATAAAAGTGGTCAGCCCGTTTTACAAAGTGCTAAAAAAATTAGGGAACAATTGGATGTTGATGCTATTTTTGAGGGTATACCAAAGGGTGAAAAAGCTAGTACAATCGTTGATTGTACTAATGGTTATAAGGTAGTAAGAGAGGGTTTAATAAGTCAAAAGATGATAGATGATGCAGTCGGGAGGTAGCTATGCAAGATAAATTAGTAGAAAATATAATTAAAAAAGAATTGAATAGACAAGAGAATAATATTGAATTAATTGCTTCTGAAAATTTTGTTTCTAAAGATGTCTTAGAAGCATGTGGTAGCATTTTGACTAATAAATATGCAGAAGGATATCCTCATAAGCGTTATTATGGTGGTTGTGAATATGTAGATGAAATTGAAGAATTAGCGATTGCTAGATGTAAAGAATTATTTCATTGTGAACATGCGAATGTTCAACCGCATAGTGGTTCACAAGCTAATATGGGAGTTTATAATGCCATATTGCATCATGGTGATGTAGTATTAGGTATGGATTTAAATAGTGGTGGACATCTTACTCATGGTCATCCTTTGAATTTTTCTGGTCTTAATTATCATTTTGTTAGCTATGGTGTTAATAAGGATACAGGAATGATTGATTATGATGAAGTTGAAGCATTAGCTAAACAATATCGTCCTAAATTAATTGTATGTGGAGCTAGTGCTTATCCTAGAATTATAGATTTTGCTAGTTTTAGAAAGATTGCGGATGAAGTAGGGGCTATGCTTATGGTTGATATGGCGCATATTGCTGGTTTAGTGGCTGCAGGTTTGCATCCTTCACCTATTCCTTATGCCGATTTTGTTACAACGACAACGCATAAGACTTTAAGAGGTCCTAGGGGTGGAATTATTATGTGTAAGGAAAAATATGCTAAGGATATTGATAGGGCAATTTTTCCAGGATCGCAAGGTGGACCTTTGATGCATATAATTGCGGCTAAAGCAGTTTGTTTAAATGAGGCTTTAGATCCTAGTTTTAAAATTTATTGTCAAAAGATATTAGATAATATTCAAGCTATGGCTTTAGCTTTAAAAGAAGAAGGTTTTAAATTAATAAGTGGTGGTAGCGATAATCACTTATTATTAGTTGATGTAAAAGGAAGCTGTGGTAAAACAGGTAAACAAGCTCAACAAATATTGGAGAGTGTTAATATTACCGCTAATAAAAATGCGATACCATTTGATGAAGAAAAACCTTTTATTACTAGTGGTTTAAGACTTGGTAGTGCAGCTATGACGACCAAAGGTTATGATGAAAATGATTTTTATAAAATAGGTAAATTAATAGCTGAAGTATTAAAAGATGATAGTGAAAAAGTTAGAGCTAAAGTAAAAGAAGAAGTAGCTACATTATGTAAAAATCACCCTTTCTATGAATAAACTTAGAGTATATGATCTTTGCTTAATAGCTTTATTAGCGGGAATTGAATATGTAATTTTTAATAGTTTTTCTAATATTTTATATTTAGAATTAATTACTTTTACTATTTGTTTATTCGCTCTTAGTTTTTCTAAGGAAATGGCTATTTTAGCTAGTATTTTATTTGGTAGTATTATGTTGATATTTAATGGTATTAACTTTTGGAATGTCATGTATATTTTTATTTATCCTAGCTATAGTTTAATTGTAGCTTTATTAAAAAAATGGTTATTAAAATATGAATGGTTATTATGTTTTATTTGTGCTTTTTTGTCATTTTTAACGGGACAATTATTGCAGTTACCATTTATGTTATTTTCACAAAAATTGACGATATTATATTTAATAATGGGCTTAAAGACTTCTTTGTTGCAAGGCATTATTAGCTTTATTGCTTGTAGGTTTTTATTTAAGCCATGTTATAATACTTTAAGGAAATTGAGAGGTTTAAGATGAAAAAATTAATTTGTTTAACATGTTTATTACTTTTAGTAGGTTGTGGTAGTAAAGCAAGCACAACCAGTGAAGAAATGATGAATATTAATATTACTATTGTAGATGAAATTAATGATAAAGAATTATTTAAAGGTTCAATTGCGACTAATTATGAACTTTTAGCTGATGCTTTAGAAAATAATGAAGAATTAAAGGTTGTAATGGAAGATAGTGAATATGGTAAATATATCACTTCGATGATGGATGTAGCAGCTACGGATACTAATTATTGGGTATATGATTCTGATAATAATGATGATTGTTTAGAAGCTGGTATGTGCATGGGCGTTAGTGAAACGACCATTGAAGATGGCGATAATTTTGTTTTTACCTATACTGATACGTTTGAATAGGAGGAGTTATCATGTTTTTGCCAATATGCAAAGCGGATATGGAAAAAAGAGGATGGGATCAATGTGATTTTGTTTATATTGTAGGCGATGCTTATGTTGATCATCCTTCTTTTGGTCATGCGATTATTTCACGTTGTTTAGAGGCTAAAGGTTATAAAGTTGGTATTATTTCGCAACCGGATTGGCATGATTTAAATAGTTTTCAAATCTTAGGTAAACCTAGATTAGGTTTTTTAGTAACGGCTGGTAATATCGATTCCATGGTAAATCATTATTCGGTTAATAAAAGACGTCGTGATAAGGATAATTATAGTGATGATGGTATCATGGGTAAAAGACCAGATAGGGCTACGATTGTTTATTGTCAAAAACTAAGAGAGATTTATGGCAATGATATGCCAATTATCATTGGCGGCATTGAGGCTAGTTTAAGAAGATTTGCGCATTATGATTATTGGGATGATAAAGTCAGAAAAAGTATCTTAATAGATAGTGGAGCTGATTTATTATTATATGGTATGGGTGAAAATAGCATTGTTGAAATGGCTGATGCGTTGAATAGTGGTTTGAATATTCATGATGTTACCTATATTAGAGGTAGTGCTTATAAGTGTAAGAATATTGATTATCTATATGATTTTGTAATGCTTGATAGCTATGAAGATATTTGTGAAGATAAGGCTAAGTATTGTGATTCTTTCTTGAAACAATATCAAAATACGGATGCTTTAAATGCGGATATTTTGGTTGAACCATATAAGGGCTGGTTTGTAGTATGTAATCCTCCAGCATTTCCTTTAAGTCAAGAAGAGATGGATGCGACTTATTCTTTGCCTTATGAAAGAACCTTCCATCCTACTTATCACTATATTCCCGCTATTGAGGAAGTACAATTTTCTATTATTAGTAATCGTGGTTGTTTTGGAGCTTGTAGTTTTTGTGCTTTAGCTTCTCATCAGGGTAGAAGAATTTCTTCACGTAGTAAAGAGTCGATTGTGGAAGAGGCTACTAAAATTACTCATCATAAAGATTTTAAGGGTTATATTCATGATATTGGAGGGCCTACTGCTAACTTCTATCATCCTAGTTGTTATAAACAGTTGGAACATGGTACATGTAAGACTAAACAGTGTTTAGATCCTAAACCATGCCCAAATTTAGTAGTATCACATAAGGATTATTTGGAAATATTAAGGGCTGTTAGACAGATTCCTAGAGTTAAGAAGGTCTTTGTGCGCAGTGGTATTCGTTATGATTATCTAATGTATGATCCTGATGATACTTTCTTTAGAGAACTTGTGCAACATCATATTAGTGGACAATTGAAAGTTGCCCCTGAACATGTTAGTAATAAAGTTTTGCGTTATATGGGTAAGTGTAATCATGAATTATATGAGAAGTTTAGACATAAATATATTGCTTTAAATGAAGAATATGGTAAGAATCAATTCTTAGTTCCTTATTTGATGAGTTCACATCCTGGTTGTGATTTAAATGATGCGATTGAATTAGCTTTATATTTAAAAAGCATTCATCATATTCCCCAACAAGTACAAGATTTTTATCCAACGCCTATGACCTTATCTACATGTATGTATTATACCGAGATGGATCCTTATACGAAAAAACCAATATATGTGGCTAAGACTAGACAAGAAAAATTATATCAAAGGGTATTGATGCAATATACTTATCCTAAAAATCAAGCTTTGGTAATTGAAGCTTTAAAGAAGGCTCATCGTGAAGATTTAATTGGCTATGGTAAACATTGTTTAGTTAAACCATTAAAAAATAGTTGGGAACAAAAACCATATAAAAAAGGAAATAATAAGATTAGACCTAAAAAAGGTATCTAATCTTTTTTTATGTTAAAATATTCTCGAGGTGGAATATTATGAATTATCAAAAAGAAAATGCGAAAATAATAGATAGTTGGTGTAGATCAGGATGGGAATGGGGTACACCTATTTCTCATGAAGAATTTATCGCAGCCAAGAATGGTAAATGGGATATTGTACTTACACCTACTAAACCAATTCCCCATGAGTGGTTAGGTGATGTTAAAAATAAAAAAGTATTGGGCTTGGCTAGTGGAGGTGGCCAACAGATGGCAATTTTATCAGCATTAGGAGCTAATTGTACTTTGTTAGATATTTCCAAAAAGCAATGTGAAAGTGATGAATTAGTTGCGAAAAGAGAAGGATATCATATTGAAATTATTAATGAGGATATGACTAAACCTTGGCCTTTAGCTGATGAATCTTTTGATATTATTGTCCATCCCGTGGCAAATTGTTATATTGAAGATGTGCGTTTTGTCTTTAGAGAATGTGCTAGAGTATTAAAAAAAGGTGGAATTTTAGTATGTGGCTTAGATAATGAAATCAATTGTGTTTTTAATGATGAACAAACTAAAATTTGTTATAAATTGCCTTTTAATCCTTTAAAAGATCCAAAAGTTTATGAAGATTCACTTAAATATGATTGGGGTATTCAATTTTCTCATCCTATTGAAGATCAAATTGGTGGACAACTAGCAGCAGGCTTTTGTCTAACGGATATTTTTGAAGATACCAATGGGTATGGCCTTCTACATGAATATAATATACCTACTTTTTATGCAACTAGGGCGATTAAAAAGAGTGAATGATAATGAAAAAAGTATTAATAATCTTAACAATTCTCTTTTGGGGAATATTACCCATTGAAGTTAAAGCCGATATGGGACCAAAGCCAAGTATCGTTATTGATATAAATGATGAAGAAGATTGTTATGCGACACTTTTAAGTAAACAAGAAGTATCAGGCCCATATGTAGCCTATGATTTATATGGTAAGCAAATATTTGGTGGTGAGATGGATGAAGAGATATTTGCGGCTTTTAGTACATATGAAGATGTTGATGGCTATCATTTTATGCAACTAGTTTGGAATTTAAATGAAGGAAATATCAATTGGAATTATTATCCTCCTGATGAATTTAAAGTTTTATTATATTATCCCCAAAGTGATACTTATAAAATAAGTGATAGTTATGATACATATGCTTTTAATAGTAGTTATATCCTAGATATCGATAGTATGAGCTTAATACAAAATTATGATTATAGCATAGAATTTTTGTCTTTTATTGTTAGAGTAGTATTAACTATAATAGTAGAATTATTAGTGGCTTTATT
>CASEWY010000130.1 GCA_949291625.1 uncultured Bacillota bacterium | reverse complement strand
AAACAATTAGCGGATGCCTTAAATGGTATTAAGAATGATATGCCTAGTTATGATCAAAGAATTGCGATGTGTTATGATCATGCGAAAAGACTTTGTGAATTAAAGGGTGAAAGAATTGCGATGAAGCACATGCGTGGTTTGGCTAGTTGGTATATTCAGGGTATGCCTTATAGTGCCAAAATAAAAAACGCATGTACTAGTTTAAATACATACGCTGATTTAGAAAAATTATTTGGGGATTATTTAGCTAAAATTCATGAAAATGAATTATAGTTAATTAATTTAATAATGCCACTAGCAATCAATACTATGCCTAATAAACTTATGGCAAATGTTGCGATACCAAAGGCATTAAAGATAATTAAGATACCAATAATAAGTGGAGCGAAGCATGATAGGATACTATCGATGTAGCGCTTCATTTTTATTTGCTCAATTGCCATTGGTAAAGCAAAGATACCATTAACTATAATCAATAGACCAATTACTAATGGGAAAAAGCCTAAGATAAATTTCCAACATAAGATAATTAATAGTCCAATAATCATTGGTACTATAGCACTTCCTAAAGCAATATAAGTTTTATATTCTTCATCTAGTCTAAAATAACTAATTAAATTGATAATGCCAAAGACAATGATTAATACGCCAATTACCATAATTACTAAATAGCTAGTTAGTCCAGGCCAAAATAATAAGATGGCACCAACTATTATAGAAAGAATCGCTTCTAGACGATTGTTTGAATTTGAATAAATAAGATATTTCATAAAATTTTCCTTCCTTATTTATATTATACGCCTATATTTGCAAAATAATATGAATATGCATAAATTGTTTGTGTTAATAAGCAAGATTTGCTATAATACATGCGTAAAAAATATTAACAGTGATGATAGAAAAGCAGTAGTTGGTAGGCAATTGTTTATAGCGAGTTTCTTGGTGGTGGAAGTAGAAACAACAATTTATCAATGAATAAAGGTTTCTGGAGCTGATCGTGCTCGCGTTAAGAGATGACTCAAAGAGTTGATGAGGTAGTCGAAGTGATTCGATTATGAAATAGGGTGGTACCACGATTTCAATCGTCCCTAAAAGGTGCTTTTTTTATTGTCTAAAAAGGAGGAAAAAATGGAACAAAATTTATCAGAACAAGAATTAGTTAGAAGACAAAAGATGCAAGATTTGATTGACAAGGGTATTGATCCATTTGGACATGCATTTACGCGTACTCATCGTTCAGCAGATTTAAAAAAATTATATGGTGATAAAACTAAAGAAGAATTACAAGAATTAAATGTTGAAGCTAGTGTAGCTGGTAGAATTATGACTAAACGTCGTATGGGTAAATTAGGCTTCATGCATATTCAAGATCGTGATGGTCAAATTCAAATAGTGGTAAATAAAGGGGTAGTTGGCGAAGAAGTTTATGAAATCTTTAAAGCAAGCGATATCGGCGATATCATTGGTATTAAAGGTGAGGTAGTTAAGACTGATTCTGGTGAATTATCCGTAAAAGCTCATGAATATACCCATCTATGCAAAGCATTGCGCCCATTACCAGAAAAATTCCATGGTTTAACGGATGTTGAAGAAAGATTTAGAAGACGTTATGTTGACTTAATTATGAATGAAGAGAGTCGTAAAGTAGCAATGCTTCGTCCAAAAATTATTCGTGCTATTCAACATTATCTTGATGGTCAAGGATTAATTGAAGTAGAAACACCAGTGTTGCAACCAATTTTAGGTGGAGCTGCTGCTAGACCATTTGTTACTCATCATAATACATTGGATATGGATTTCTATTTACGTATAGCTACTGAATTACCATTAAAACGTTTAATCGTTGGTGGTATGGAAGGTGTTTATGAAATTGGTCGTTTATTTAGAAATGAAGGTATGGATACTAAGCACAATCCTGAATTCACTACCGTTGAAGCCTATGTAGCTTATAGCGACATGTATGGCATGATGGATTTATGTGAAAATCTATTAAATAGTGTAGCTATGGAAGCTATTGGTAAAACAGAATTTGAATGGAATGGTAAGACTATTAGTTTACAAAAACCATTTAAACGTATCAGTATGGTAGAGGCTATTAAAGAAGTTACTGGTGTTGATTTTAGCAAACAAATGAGTGTTGAAGAAGCTCTACAATTAGCAAAAGAACATCATGTAGAAGTTGAAAAACATCAAATGACTTTTGGTCATATTGTAAACTTATTCTTTGAAACATTCTGTGAAGAAAAAATGGTTCAACCAACATTTGTTTATGGTCATCCAATTGAAGTTAGTCCATTAGCTAAAAAAGCTGAAGATCCTCGTTTTACTCAACGTTTTGAATTATTCATCGATGGAACAGAATACGCAAATGCCTTCAGTGAATTAAATGATCCAATCGATCAAAGACAACGTTTCGAAAAACAATTAGAACTTAAAGCATTAGGGGATGATGAAGCTAGTGAAATGGATACTGACTATGTAGAAGCCTTAGAATATGGTCTTCCTCCAACAGGTGGTATTGGTATTGGGGTAGATAGATTAGTAATGTTCTTAACTGGACAAACATCTATTCGTGAAGTACTACTATTCCCCCATATGAAGAATAAATAAATATTATATTTTAGCTTGTTTTAATGAAATTCATTATGACAAGCTTTTTAATTTGTAAGAGTGGCTCAATTTTCGATTGATAAATATATTTAGTATTATTTGTAATTTTGATTTAATTTTTTTATAATTTCTTTTTCGTTTGATTTTGCAAAATCACTTAAT
>CASEWY010000129.1 GCA_949291625.1 uncultured Bacillota bacterium | reverse complement strand
AATTCCTTATTTAATTAATATGATTATAGGTACATGGTTATTACTTCGTTGTATGATTCATTTTATCGATAGTTATAGATGTAAAATTGATATGATTCATGGTACCCTAAATAATGCCCTAAAAGGTTTAATTGATCTTATATTAGGTTTATCTTTAATATTTCAACCTGATGGTAAGGCTTGGTTTGTTTGTTTGATTGTTGGCTTATATCTAATTATTTGGGGAATATTTGATACTATTAGTAAATTTAAAATGTATCTACCTTCTTCCTTAAAGAAATTTTATAAACGTCATACAAGTGTCTCTTTACCAGTATTGATAGATGCTTTAATTCCTTTGAGCTTTTATTTTTCTGCTAAGCACTTTTATGAATCTAATAATTTACAATATTCAAATGATCCTTCTTTAGATGAGCCTTTAGATTTAGAAATTCATATTTATTTAAAACAAAATGGACATGAAGCGCTAGGCCATGTTGATATTTCCTTTAATGGGCTAATTTATTCTTATGGTTGTCATGATGCTCATCATCGCCATCTACATGGAACTTTTGGCGATGGTGTATTAATAATCGCTCATCGAGATCGTTTTATTAAAAATGCGATGAATGAAAATAGGATGATTATTAGCTATGGCATTAAATTAACTGATAAAGAAAAAGAAATTATTCAAAAGCGTATTGATGAATTATGCTTAAGAACTATTCCTTGGGACTGTGATGCTAAAATCAATATGGATAAAGGAATGGATGCTAGTAATATTAACGATTATCCTTCTCGCGTATATAAAGCTACTAATGCAAATATGTATAAATTTACTAAAGGAAAATTCAAAACTTATTTTGTCTTGAGTACCAATTGTGTATTATTGTCCGATTATTTAGTTCGAACTCCTGAATTAAATCTAATTAATCTATCCGGTATTGTTATTCCGGGCTCATATCTTAAATTTTTAAATGAAGAATATTTAAATCATACTAATTTAGTAAGTAGAAGGTTAGTTTACAAAAAGTAACAAATGTAAAAAAAATGTAAAGTTAAATAATTGACAATTATTTAACAAATCTGTAAAATGCTAATGTAAGCTTACAAAACAAAAAAATTTAACGGAGGAAAATATGAATAAACTAGTAAAAGCTTGCTTAGCTGGTACAATGTGCCTAAGCTTAGTTGCTTGCTCATCTTCTAGTTCTACTACTGAAACTCCTGAAACAACTACTCCAAGTACTGCTACTAGCGAAGGTGCTACAGTATATGAAGCAGTTGGACAAGGTTATGGAGGAGAATTAAAAGTCAATGTTACCATTGATAATGGTACAATCACTAATATTGAATTAGGCGAAAATCACGAAACTAACGTTGTTATCGACAGAGCTTTCCCTGTAATCGCTGAAAGAATTATTGAAGCTAATAGCCCAGTAGTTGACAGTGTTACTGCTGCAACTTTCTCATCTTATGCTGTTAAAGCAGCTGTTGCTGATGCAATGAGCCAAGCTGGTCTTGAAGCTCCTGAAATTACTATGACTACTGCTGGTGAAGAAAAACCAGCTACTGAATTAGAAGCAGTTGATGCTGATATCGCTATCGTTGGTGGTGGACCTTCTGGATTAGCTGCTGCAATCAGTGCTAAACAAACAAATCCTGATGCAAATGTTATCGTTGTTGAAAAAATGGATATCCTAAGTGGTAATGGTAAGTTCGATATGAACTTCTTCGATTTAATCAACTCAGAAGCTCAAAAAGCTGCTGGCAACGAAAAATATACTGTTAATCAAGTAGAAAACTTTATTGCTGATAAAGAAAGTTCTTTCGAATCTGCAGAAAGAATCGAAGTATGGGCTAATGAAGCTAACCAATTAGATGCTTGGTTACGTGAAATGGGTGTTGAATTAAATTACAACTATGGTGGAACTAACCACTTAGCTGAAGAAGATCAATACTCAGGTGAAGTTATTCAAGCTGGTTTAGAAAAAACTGCTAATGAATTAGGTGTAGATATCCGTACTGGTACTAAAGGTACTGACTTAGTTATGACTGATGGTACTTGCACTGGTGTTACAGTTACAAATAATGACAATGAAAGCTATACAATCAATGCTAAAGCTGTTATCGTTGCAACTGGTGGTTTCTCAGCTAACAAAGAATTATTAGCTGAATATGCTCCAGGTTATGAAGTATTAAATACATCTAACCAAATGGGTGCTACTGGTGACTTCGTTAAGATCTTTGAAGAAAATGGCTTCATGATGGACGAAATGGACAGAATGAGCGTATTCGCTAACATCATCGTTCCTCGTCGTGACTTAACTGGTGGTGCTGATATGAACCTATTAGTTAATAGTAAAGGTGAAATCTTAGACAATAGCGCTTCTGGATTAGATCGTTATGATCAAATGGAAGCTCAAGAAGATGGATCTACATATTACTTAACTGATTCTACAGGGTATGATTCATTCTATCGTATCCGTAAACATGTTGGTTTAGGTTACTACGCTGAAGGTGCTACTCTAGAAGAATTAGGTGAAGCATTAGGTATCGATGGTGCTGCATTAGCTGAAAATGTAGCTGCTTACAATGAAGAACAAGCTGCATTAGGTGAAGAAGGTACTAGACCATTAGATGCTGAAGGTCCATACTATGCTGTTAAAGTTGAACCAGCTATCCACATGACTAAAGGTGGAGTTGTATGTAACGAAAAAGCTCAAGTATTATATGAAGATGGAAGCGTTGTTTCAGGATTATATGCTTCTGGTGAAGTAACTGCTCAATCTGGTGGTTATGCTGAATCAGTAGTATTTGGTAAAGTTGCTGGACAAAATGCTGCAGCTAGCTTAGCTGAATAATCTACTTCAAAATAGAATTAAAGGTATGATATAACTTTTGGGTTATAACATACCTTTTTATTATGGCTCTGCAAATAAAAAAAAACTAGGTAAATAACATCTTGTTATTCACCTAGAAATACTAAATAGCTAAATCCATTATTTTTTCTAATTCATTATTATCAATAATATTTTTAATTTCTTCCCCATATGCTGTTTCTTTTAGATAATCATATGCATCTTCTAAACGATTCTTGCACATCTTCATATCACCACGTAAATAATAAGATTGACTAGCCTTGAAAAAATACATGCCCTTGGCTACTGGCATTTGAGCTTCTCTAGCAATTTTAGCTAAATCCTCAGCATATTGACCATCCTTTTGAACTTTGATAGCTACAATATATTTACATTCATTATACATACCTTGATAATGTTCTTGATTCTTTTTAAATTTAGGTAACATTTCTTCCATGTCTTTTAAAGCTTTCAAAGCTTTATCATTTTGACCATTATCCGCATAAGCAATTACTTCTTTTTGTAATACTGTATATCTATCACCTGGTTTTAAACCGGTAGAATTTAAATAAGTAAAGATTTCATCTAAAGCTTCATAATCTTTTTTAGCCATATAAGCATCTATTCTTAATAATTGTCTAATCTTATAAGTAAAGAAGATCTTGCTTGAAAAACTATTTAAACGCTCTAAATATTCATCAACTTTATTCTCACGATAGAATAAAGATAAAATTTGAAAATAATGTCTTTTACTAAAATATCCATAAACAAAATATAGAATTAAACAGCCAACACAAGCTGCAATAAAATATTGCCAATTAAACATAATATTTCCTCCGCTTTTTTAATTATACCTAAAAAGAGGTTGGATTATCAACCTCTTTCCAATACATCAGTAACATTATAGCCTTTTTCTACTAAATAATCTTTAGCTTTATTACTATTCTCTCCTGTCGCAATTACAACTACTTCAATACCACGAATATTATTATAAACTGCTAAATTAGTAATATTAATCTTAAGTTCACTAAAACAAGCTGCAATATCAACTAAGATACCTGTATGATCTTCTTTAATATTAATAACATAGCGAGTTCCGTCACGATTATAACCAAGCAAATCAATGAAAGCTGTAAAGATATCATTTTGGGTAATTATACCTACAACCTTTTTATTTTCAACAACTGGTAAACAACCAACATCATAAGTACGCATCTTAACTGCTGCTTCTTCTAATAAAGCATCAGGATGAATGGTCTTTACATTAGTTTCCATGATATCTTCAACACTAGTTTTGCTCAATAAATAGTTCAATTCATAAATTGATAATGAGGTTGCTTTTCCTGGGGTTTTATCAGATATCATTCCTGCGGTAATCAAACCCACAAGTTCATGATTGCCATTCACAACAGGTAAACGATGGAAATCATTAGTAGACATAATTTCCAAAGCCTTAGAAATCGTTGTTTTAGGACTTATACAATAAGGATTAGTAGTCATTTGATCTTTTACATACATAAATTATTATCCTCC
>CASEWY010000128.1 GCA_949291625.1 uncultured Bacillota bacterium | reverse complement strand
ATCGGTCGCTATCTTATTACCTTGTTCCTCTAGAGCTGCTTCTTGTTTTAAATATTCTTCTCTTACAATTCTTGCTTCTTCACGTAAATATACAACCTGTTGTTGCTTAGCAACCACATCTTGTTTCATTACTTCTAATTCTGCTTTATCGCTTTCTAATTGTGCTTGAATCGCATTTAATTCTTCAATTAATATTTTAATTTCATCCATGGTATTTTGATCATATTCACTAATTGTCTTAATACCATTAGCTCTTCTTAATAAATCTTGAAGATTTTGTGCTCCCATCAATAAATCAATATATTTATTTAAGCGCATACTAGATTGAGAAGCAACCATACGATCTTCAATCTTACCCTTTAAGCTATCAATTTCCGCCTGCTTAGCATCTATCTCAGCTTGCTTTTCATCAATTTGCGCTTGAACAACTAAAATTTCATTATTCAATTGGGCAATTTGACCATTTAAAGTCTCAATTTGCGCATCATAATCCCTAATTTTTTGAGCATATTCTTGAATATTAGCCGCAATCTCTTCACGTTGTGCTTCAATTTGCGCCAATTGTTCCTGCATCGAACTAGTCTGTTGTGCTAAATAAGCTCGATATCCCTCACAAGCAGCCTTTTGTTCATCAGTCAAATCATTACCACCAGTACATAATTCTTCATAATATTGACTATTAGTCGCATAATCATCTTCAGCAAAAACAATATTGATATTACCAACCAATAATAATATTACCAGCAATAATTTAAGACCTTTTCTCATCGCTTCCACCTCAAATATTTATTAACTGACAACCAGCTACCAATAAAACCAACTACGATACCAACACCCACTAAGATTAAAGCTAAATATAATACAAAAGGATGTGGAGGAATTAAAGTAAACATATTACTAATAACTACTCCTCCTAAAGTATCATATAAATAAATATAACCAAAAATCATACAAACAATAGGAATGATGGCCCCAAGAACCCCAATGATAATTCCTTCTACTAAAAATGGTGAACGAATAAAACCATTTTTAGCTCCAACATTACGCATTATAGCAATTTCATCAGCACGCGCTAAAATAGTAACTTTAATGGTATTTTGAATTAAAAAGACTGCCAATAAACTCAAGGCCACTGCTAAAATAGCCCCACCATTTCTAACACTATTAATAACATTAACCAGGGTAACACTACTTTCGCCCCCATAGTTAACTTCATAAACGCCTTCAATTTGACTAATTTGATTAGCTATAGTCTCTAGATCATCACCATCAATTACTTCAACATAATAAGCATGATGCATCGGATTATCTTCTCTAAAAGGTTCAAAGATTGCTTGTTCCTCTTCATCTTCAAAACTATCTATATAATATTGAAATTCTTGATCTTTATCAGAAAAGTTTACACTTCTGACCCCTTCTATATTGCCAATAGCTAAACCAATCGCATCTATTTGTTCCTGTTGTTCATGATCATAATCAATCAATACCGATATTTCCATACTTTGTTCAATATTAAGCGTAAATGATTGAACATTAGCTGTAAATATTAAAAATATACCAATGATAAATAAGGTAATCGTAACCGCACTAGCACTCGACAAAGACATAGCGGCATGGCGACCTACCCCAAAAAAACCTTCTTTTATCGGTCTAAAAATTCTACTTAACATGTTGCATGTAGCCTCCATCTTCCATATCCGCTACGATATGCCCATTTTCTAGTGATATCGTTCTTTTGCGATGTTTATTTACTAAAGTAAGATCATGCGTAACCATCAAGATAGTAGTACCTTCTTCACGATTAATCTTTTCTAATAAAGTCATGATTTCATCTGACTTAGCAGGGTCAAGATTTCCTGTAGGCTCATCCGCAATTAATACCTTAGGACGATTAGCTATCGCTCTAGCAATCGCCACACGTTGTTGTTGACCACCAGAAAGTTCACTAGGAAAAGAATTACCCTTATCATCAAGAGAAACTAGGTTCATTACTCTACGCACACGATGTCTAATCGCATCTTTGCGCATATTAATAACTTCTAAGGCATAAGAAATATTTTCAAATACCGTCTTTTTAGGTAATAAACGATAATCTTGGAAGACAACCCCAATATTTCTTCGATATAGTGGAACTTTATTATGACGCAGCTTTCCTACATTAATACCTACGACCTTAACCGTACCTGAAGTAGGTATCTCTTCGCCATCTAAAAGTTTTATCAAAGTAGATTTGCCTGAACCTGTAGGTCCAATAATATAAACAAATTCCCCTTGATTGATGGTTAAATTGACATTATATAAGGCATTAACCCCATTTTTATAAGTCTTGTTAACATTTGTTAATTCGATCATCTTCTCAGCTCCAAACTTTTTAAATTATAACATACTAAACTCTAAACCCAAAACTAAAGCCTTCACCACGTACATCCGTCGCATCCGTTGCAAAAACAAAGGCCTTTTCGTCATATTTATGAATTATCTCAATTAATTGCGGATATTGACTACTACTAACAACACATAATACAACCGGTTTTTCTACATTAGTATAGCCCCCACGACCTTCCGTAATCGTCGTACCACGATCTAAGACTCTACCAATTTCATCA
>CASEWY010000127.1 GCA_949291625.1 uncultured Bacillota bacterium | reverse complement strand
AAGATATGCATATTAAAGTAGTAATGTTAACTGGCGACCAACAAAATGTTGCCAATAACATTGCCGCTCAATTAGGAATTAAAGATGTTGTAGCCCAAGTATTGCCAGAAGATAAAGAAAATAAAATTAAAGAATTAATGGCAAATAATGAATTTGTAGCCATGGTAGGAGATGGTATAAATGATGCTATAGCACTATCCCGTGCCAATATAGGTATCGCCATTGGTGCGGGAAGTGATATCGCAATTGATTCTGCTGATATTATTTTGATGAAAAATGACTTAAATGATGTAGTAAACGCAATTAAATTAAGTCATAAAACGGTCTTAAATATAAAAGAAAACTTATTCTGGGCCTTCATCTACAATATCATCGGCATTCCTTTAGCAGCTGGTGTATTATATCCATTTTTCCAAATCAAACTAAATCCAATGTTTGGAGCAGCCGCAATGAGCTTATCTAGTGTATGTGTTGTATCTAATGCTTTGCGTCTACGCTTTTTCAAACCACAACATGCTCCACTTCCTGCTACAGCTAAAACTTATACTTATGAATTCAGTGTACCAGATATGATGTGTAATCATTGTACATCTAGTGTTGCTTCTTGCTTAAATGCTATGCCTAATGTTATCAAAACAGATGTTAGTTTAGATAATAAGATTGCCCATATTGAAACAACTAAACCAATAGAAACTAATGAAGTAATTAAAGCAATCAAAGAAATAGGCTATGAAGCAAAGGAAATAAAAAATGAAAAATAAAGCAACCTATAACTTATTAAAAACAGCGCAAGGGCAATTAAATAAAGCCATCCAAATGATGGAAGACGATCGCTATTGCATCGATATTTCTAACCAACTTCTAGCAACCGTAGCCTTAATAAATAAAGCCAATAAACAAGTATTACAAAATCACTTATATACCTGTGTACAAAAAGCAGCTAAAGACAATGACTTAGAACCAAAACTAGAAGAAGTATCCGCCCTATTAGATAAAATCATAAAATAAAACCTTCGAGTTATTAACTCCCATAATTTTACATAGATTATAAAATGCAATAATATAATAAAGTATTATTTTGAAATATATAATCTCAATTTCAACAATTGAATATGTTTAAAAAAGGGGTTACCAAAGTTAACTGGGGTATTTCCGAAGTAGTTGGGGGTCATTAACCGGGGTCTTAAACTGGGGAATGCCTTTTTACCAAAGTTAACTGGGGTCATTAACCGGGGTATAATATACAATCAAACCTTCAAGATTATCGATAATCTTGAAGGTTTGTTGTGTTTAGGATATATATTAAATTTTATTAATAATGAATATTGTTATTTATTATATTTTCCACGTTTTTTACCAATAGTATGAACTTTAGCATCTGAATAAGGAACACCTTTAATAGCAGCATCTTCACGTAAATGCCAAAGAATACGATTTCGTGTATATCGAAAATTAGTTACACCATGCGATTGAGCTCTTAATGCAGAAGGAATATTGTTAAATGATTCTAAAGGACCATTAGATAATCTTCTAAGTATTATTTCTTTATTTTTATTATTAGTACTTTTAATATATGTAAATGAGTTGATAATAGAGTCATGATAATCAACTAGTAATTCTGCGAATCTACGAAATATATAAATATCGCTATTTTTATATATTTCAATTAATTCATCAAGCCTATTTGCAGCACCATCTAAATCATTTATAAAGCTTTCGTTAAAATCTTCATATAAGTTTTTAAGATTTCTAATAGTTCTAAAGTTATCATCTAGTTTTAAAAATTCATCTTCCCAACTATAGGTATCCATAATTTTACCTAATTTTTGAACATAATGTGATGGATGATAAACCCAATTTTTAGGATTTGAAAGTAATACCCATTTAGCTTTTTTAAGAATAAATACTTCTTTAGATTCTTTGATTGAT
>CASEWY010000126.1 GCA_949291625.1 uncultured Bacillota bacterium | reverse complement strand
ATCTACTGTACTTGTGTAAGTACCTGCTGTATAACTAGCTGCAGTAGCTTCAGCAGTTTCTTCAGTAGTAGCTTCAGAGTTTTCTGGAGCTGTAGTTTCTTCAACAGCTTCTTCAGTAGCTGGTGCAGTAGTTTCTACAGTTGCTTCAGTTGTTTCTGGAGCAGTTGTTTCTTCAGTAGTAGCTGTATTAGAAGAGCATCCTACTAATACAAGAGCGCTTAAGCATAATGCTAATAACTTTTTCATTTAAATTTCCTCCATTTCATATAAATGATTATTATCATTTATATTTCACAATTTTAACACAAATCTTACACAATACAAGTGTTTAAGTTAAAAATTGTTAAATGTTCAGTTAAAATTCACATTATATTTAAAAAAATAAGTATTATTAAATTTGAAATGGAGGAACAAGAATGTATAAGACAGTTGTAACTAAATATTTGCCTAAAGCAAAAGAAATGGCTTTAATAATAGAAGAAATTTTTAAAGAAAAAGAAATAAAGGAATGAATATAAGATTACAACTATTTCTATAGCTTTTTGTGATAAAATAAATAGGCTAATGAGGTAGTGTAATGAAATTAATTGTAGGACTTGGAAATATTGGTAAAGAATATGAAAATACGCGCCATAATGTTGGTTTTATGGTTGTAGATAAATTAGCAGATAAATTAAAGGTTAATTTTGAACAATCGAAGTTTAAAGCTAGTATAGCTACTACTAATTATAAAGGTGAAAAAATAATTATCATGAAACCTAGTACCTATATGAATTTATCAGGAGAAGCAGTATTAGCTTGTGTTAATTTTTATAAAATTCCTGTTGAAGACATATTAATCATTCATGATGATTTAGATCTTCCTGTAGGCAGTGTACGAATTAGAATGCAAGGATCAGCTGGAGGACAAAAGGGTATGAATAATATCATTAATTTATTACATACTAGTGATATTAAACGTATTCGTGTGGGCATTGATAAAAATCCTCTTATTCCTGTAGTTGATTATGTATTAGGAAAATTTACTAGTGAAGAAAAACCAAAGATAAATGAAGCAATTGATTGGGCAAGTGATGCGGCTGAGGCTTTTGTTCATCAACCATTTATGGAAGTAATGAATAAATATAATCGTAAATGAAATCATATATCTTAGATTATTTTAAGAATAACCCTGAAGTAGTTAACCTTAATGCTAATAAAGATATTAGTGATAATTCTTGGATACAACAAGCATTAGTGGTAGCTACTAGTTATCATTTTAATCCTCGGCCAATAGTATATGTTTGTCAAAATTTATATAACGCACAACGCTTTTATGAAAGATTAATTAGTATCTTAGATGAAGATAGTTGTGTGCTTTTTGGCGTGGAAGATAGTTTGCGCGTTGAAGCAATTGCATCAAGTCCAGAAATGATGGCAGCTAAAGTAGAAGCATTAAATAAGATAATTCATGATAATGCCAAGATAATTGTATGTAATAGTAGTGCTTTAATTCGTTATCTACCTAATATTGAAGTATTTAAAGAATGTTGTATCGAAATTAAAATAGATAAAGAAATAGAAATGGAAGACTTAAAGATGTTGTTGATAAGGGCTGGTTATCAACAAGTTACCCATGTCGATACACCATTGACATTTGCTTTAAGGGGAGGGATTATCGACGTTTATTCAATAAATTATGATAATCCTATTCGTATAGAATTCTTTGATAATATCATCGATAGTATTCGTTTCTTTGATTGTTTAACGCAAAAGACCATTGAGAATATTAAAGAAGCTAATATCATATGTGCTAGTGATATCTTATTTAGTGATGCTCAAGTAGAAGTTATTGAAGCTAAAGCTAAAGCAATGTTAGATAATCTTCATAATGATGAGCTTCGTGATAATATTGAAATTGATTTAGGCTATTTAAAAAATCATATTTGTGAAAATCATCTATATGCCTATTATACTTTTTTAGATGATACTAATAGTCTATTAGACTATGTAGGTAAATGTGAAGTAATCCTAAATGATAGTGAAGCCATCAATAAGATGATCCATGATGTCATTAGTGATAATACAGTATATATTCAAGAAATGGTCCAAGAGAATAAATTATTACCTAGATTCTCGCATTTCTATGATTTGACTAGAGTATTAATGAATCATGAAGTTATCAATAGTGATCCTTATGGGGATAATATTAGTAATATCTTAAATATTAATATTCCTAAACAGAGTTTAGAATTAAATATTAAGATGCTTAGTACTAGTGATAAACCCGTTATCTTATTTTTAAAGGATAATGAATTTACTCAAGTTATTAATGTTTGTGTGAATATGCAAATAGTATATAATCTTGAAGATAGTCTAAAACCGGGTATTAATCTAATAATGGATAATCTTTTTGAGGGTTTTGAAGTTGATGATTTTATCGTTGTTACAAGCTATGAATTATTTGAAACAAAACCTAGATTATCAAGATTTGCGAATAAATTTAAAAATGCCCAAGTAATTAATAGTTATCAAGAATTAGAACCAGGAGATTATATTGTCCATACGCAACATGGTGTTGGTCAATATATGGGCATTGAGACTAAGAAAATCATGGGTTATCATAAAGATTTTTTAAGGATAGTCTATAAAGGTAATGCTGAATTATTAGTGCCTTTAGAGCAATTTAAATTAGTAAGAAAATTTGTATCTAGTCAAGGAGTAGTACCAAGATTAAATAAATTAGGTAGTGATGAATGGACTAAAACAAAAGAAAAATTACAAGCTAATGTTGAAGATATCGCTTCAAGATTATTAGAATTATATGCCAAAAGAGAAGAAGATATTGGCTTTAAATATCCTGAAGATAGTGAAGAACAAAAAGCCTTTGAAAAAGAATTTGCTTATGAATTAACTAGTGATCAAGCTAAAGCCATTGAAGAAGTAAAAAAAGATATGGAAAGTGATAGACCAATGGACCGTCTATTATGTGGGGATGTAGGCTTTGGCAAAACGGAAGTAGCTATAAGGGCTAGTTTTAAAGCTGTTTATTCCAATAAACAAGTAGTATATTTATGTCCAACTACTATATTAGCTAATCAACATTTCCATACTTTTAAAGAACGCTTTAAAAATTATCCAGTAAATATCCGTCTATTAAATCGTTTTGTAACCCCACAACAACAAAAGCTATATATTGAAGAAATTAAAAATCATCGAGCTGATATTGTTATTGGAACTCATCGCGTATTAAGCAATGATGTAAAGTTTGCTGATTTAGGATTATTAATTATCGATGAGGAACAACGATTTGGCGTTGAACAAAAAGAAAAAATAAAAGAATTAAAAGTAGGAGTAGATGTATTATCGTTATCAGCTACCCCAATTCCAAGAAGTTTACAAATGTCTTTAGTAGGTATTAGACAATTATCCCAATTAGAAACCCCACCAAGCAATCGTCATACGGTCCAAACTTATGTAGTAGAAAAAAATGATGGACTAATTAAAAATGCGATTGAAAAAGAATTATCGCGTCATGGACAGGTATTCTATCTATATAATAATGTAGAACAAATATATAATGTAGCAAGAAAAATCCAAGCATTAGTAGATGGGGTTAGAGTAAAAGTAGCTCATGGTAAGATGTCTAGAGAAGAAATAGAAGATGTTATGAATAGCTTTATTGAAAAAGAAGTAGATGTCTTAGTGTGTACGACGATTGTAGAAACAGGTATCGATATACCTAACGCTAATACGATGATTGTTGATGGGGCACAAAATTTTGGACTTGCGCAATTATATCAAATCAAGGGAAGAGTTGGACGTAGTGAAGCAATCGCTTATGCCTATTTGATGATTCCACCTAAACGTCAATTGAGTGAAATTGCTAGTAAGCGTCTAAAAGCTATAAAAGAATTTGCTCAATTAGGTAGTGGTTATAAAATTGCCATGCGTGATTTAACTATCAGAGGAGCAGGAGATCTACTAGGTCCTAAGCAATCTGGTTTTATTGATACAGTAGGTATCGATATGTATATTGAGATGTTACAAGAAGCAATCAATAAACAAAAAGGCATTGAACCAGTTAAAACAGAAGAAGTTGTTTCACCAAATATTAATGTTGAAGGTTATATTCCTAAAAGCTTTGTTGAAGATGATTATGATAAGATTAGTATGTATCAAGAAATTGATAAAATTAATAGTCTAAAAGAATTAAATGATTATCGTCATAAAATTATTGATGAATATGGGCGTTTACCTGAAGCATTTGTTAGTTTATTTGATAAAAAACGTTTAGCTCTATTACTATTAGAACCAAATGTAGAAAAATATCGTGATATTAAAGGACAAAGTGAAATTACTTTTTCTAAAGAATTTAGTGATCATGTAGATGGAGTAAAATTATTTAGTATTTGTAATGAAATATCTAAAGATGTTAAATTACGATATATGAATCAAAGAATAATTGTTACTTTACCAAAGATAAAAGACCCATTAAATATGACCATTAAAATAATAGAAAGAAGCAAGGAGGCGTTAAAATAATGCGATTAGATAAATTTTTAAAAGTATCACGCATCTTAAAAAGAAGAACTGTTTCTAAAGAGTTAGCTTTACATCAAAGAATTGAAGTAAATGGTAGAATAGTTAAGCCTTCATATGATGTTAAAGTTAATGATTTAATTACTATTACTTATGGCCAAAGAATTTTAACCGTAAGAGTATTAGATGTAGTAGAATATGCCAAAAAAGATGCGGCAAAAGATTTATATGAAATTGTAAGTGAAGGTTTTAAAGAAGAAAACAATATTGAAAATTAAAATAGATAATGATATATTCGTTTCAGGGAATGAAGTTTTCCCTTGAAAAATCTAAACCGCTTATTTAGCTGATGACTTCTGCGATTATTTTTATCGTGGAAATCATTAGCTTTTTTGTTTTTATTCGAAGCATTTATTAAATAATAATGTGCAATAAAAAACATAAATATCTATATGAAAATAATTTAATAGTAAATATGAAAATAAATATAATATTTGAAATTCATTTGGGAACAATAACAATTTTTGCATATATATGATTGGGAGGTATTAACCATGGAAATACTATCCTATTGCACTGTAGACATATCCTTGAATATGGATATACAAACAATCATAGAATTGATAATTTTATATCTCATAGTCAAAGAGATAAAGAAATAAAACTAGTTATCTAGTTAAATTTCCGATTACAGTGCAATTAGAAAAGAGGAGTCGGAAGCTCCTCTTTTCATTTGGCTTTTTGTAGCCATATCCTTGAATCGAATTTATTATAACAAATAATCATGATTAAATAAAGCGATGAAATAACCTTATGTAATAAAAAACATAATTCTATATATGAAAATAAATATAATATTTGAAATTCATTTGGAAACAATAACAATTTTTGCGTATATATGATTGGAGGTATTTAACCATGGAAATACTTTCCTGTTGCACTGTAGAAGTTTTCTTTAATATGAATATACAAACAATCATAGAATTGATTATTTTATATCTCATAGTTAAAGAGATAAAGAAAAAAGACTAGTTATCTAGTTTTATTTCAAACTACAGTGCAATAGAAAAGAGGAGTCGGAAGCTCCTCTTTTCATTTGATGCTGTAGAAGTTTTCTTTAGCAAAAATATTATAGCATATAATTTGTTCGAAACAATTAGTAAAATAATGATATGTAATAAAAAACATAATTCTATATATGAAAATAAATATAATATTTGAAAT
>CASEWY010000125.1 GCA_949291625.1 uncultured Bacillota bacterium | reverse complement strand
ATGCTTGTACTAAGATTAAATCACATGGTAATTCATTAAAATTTTCATCTATTTCTTCTACGACAGCTACAACTTTACCATTGATAAAATCAATAGTAGCTAAATAAGCTAAGTCATTTACTAATCGTACTTTAGTACCTTTAGATATGCGTAATACATGCATTAAATGATGAGCTTTTGGCTCATCAAATTCATATACTTCATTTAATTTTAAAGGTTTCTCTACAAATATTTGTTGCATTATTGACCCTTATCTTCTTCTTCTTTTTTTATTATTTCTACTTTAACTTCTTCAATTTTTCTTTCTAACATTTTTTCTACTGTAACTTTAACATTATGATATTCAAAAGAATCTCCAACTTTAGGGAATGATTCAAATTCCGCAATAACCCATCCACTAACGGTAATATAATCATGTTCCTTCTCATCATCTTCTTTAATATTTAAACGTTCAAATAGATCATCAACTTCACAACTACCATTAACTAAATAAGTATTTTCATCAATTTGTTCATAATATTGTTTGACAATATCATGTTCATCCCAAATTTCTCCTACTAATTCTTCAATAATGTCTTCCATAGTAATGATACCAGCAGTTCCTCCAAACTCATCTAAAACGACTGCCATATGTATTTTACTAGCTTGTAACTGCTTTAATAAATTACTAATTTTTGTATGAGGAGATGTAAAAATAATTGTTTGTAAAATATCTTTTATAAATTTTTTTGAACTATTGCCATTATATAAGGCATAAAAATCCTTTTCGTGAATTATTCCTACGATATTGTCGATTGTACCTTCATAAACAGGTAAACGACTAAAAGTATTATAGCGGAATTTTTCTTCTATTGTTGTTAATGAATCTTTTATTTCTACAGCCACAACATCAATTCGTGGTGTTAATATATCTTTAACATCTAAATCATTAAATTCAATAGCTGCGGAAATTAAGTCAGACTCATGTGCTTCCAAATCACCATCATTTTCTGCTTCTTCAATCATGGTCATCAATTCATCTGTTATATCTGAATCATCATCTTGAATTTTAACAAATCTACCAACTAACCATTGAATTCCTTGAGCAATCAATACTAAAGGAGTAAATAAAATTTCAATAACACTAATGACATTAACAACCTTTAAACAAAAAGCTTCTGGAGCTTGTTTAGCTAATGTTTTAGGCAAGATTTCTCCCACAATTAAAACAACAATCGTCGTTACTATAGTACTAACAGTAGGTCCATTAACATCTCCTAATGCCCTTGTAAACATTACCGCCGCAATAGTAGATACACCGATATTTACAATATTATTTCCAATTAATACGGTGCTTAAAAATTTATCATAATTATCTATTAATTTTAAGGCTTTACTAGCTTTTTTATTTCCATCACTAGCATAATTTTTTAGTCTTATACGATTAGCACTAGAAAAAGCCGTTTCAGTTGCACTAAAAAAACTTGAACATATTAAACAAAATATTATAATTCCTATTTCCATATTTCATACCTCCATTATAATCAATAAAAAATGATATATAAATTAAGCTCGTAAGCAATAAGGTATGATATCAAATCTAGAAAAAAACATAATAATATTACTAACTAATACTTTAAATCTATAAATGCTGAGTATCGGCGAATCGTCCACTTTTTTATCCAACCTTTCATTTCAATGAATTTATTATAACAAATCACTTAAAAATAAGCAATTTTTAATGAAAAAAAGCATCCTGCTTAATGCAAGATGCTATTCAGCTATAATTACTGAACCTCCATAAGTTTCTTCAATAAATTGTTTAACTTCATCTGATTTCAACACTTCAACTAAAGCTTTAATCTCTGGACGATTTTCATCACCACTTCTACAAGCTATGATATTAACATAAGGATTAGTTTCATCAGCAGATTCTAAAATAATTGCATCTTCAACTGGATTTAATCCTGCTTGCATTGCATAATTACCATTAATAGCCACTAGATCACCTTCGTTATTTTCATATGCTAAAGATAATAATTCTGGTTTAATTTCTTTGAATTCTAAGTTCTTAGGGTTTTCTACTATATCTTCAACTGTAGCATTTATTGCATCTACATCATCAGATAATTTAATTAAACCCGCTTGTTCTAGAATTGTTAAAATTCTTCCATGATCACTAACAGAATTACTGATAATAACCGTTGCCCCATCACTAACTTCATCAACAGAACTTACGGTTTGAGAATAAAAACCAAATGGTTCAATATGAATACCTCCAGCATTTACAATATCATAACCATTAGCTTCTACTTCATCATTAAAGAATGGTAAATGTTGGAAATAATTCGCATCAACTTCACCCGAATCTAATGCTTTATTGAAGATGTAATAATCATCTAACACTTGAATCTCTAAGTCAATATTATAATCTTTTAATAAGATTGGCTTAGCAAATTCTAAGATTTGGGAATGTGGATCCAATGTAGCACTTACTACCAACTTTGTTGGTTCATCAGTAGTTCCTTGAGTAGATGTTGTTGTGGTTTCTTCGCTTGTTGAGTTAGATGAACATCCAACAAATAATAAACAAGCAAGTAATAGAGTAAATAGTTTTTTCATTTTAAATACTTCCTTTCCTATCTTTTATCAATTTTGGCTGCCAAATAATCTGATAGCCATTGTAAACCTAATACAATTAATGTAATGATTGCAGTTGCTGTATATAATATCGCATCATTACGTCTTACAAATCCATATTGATATGCCAAATTTCCAAGTCCACCTGAGCCAATAGCACCTGCCATTGCTGTATATGAAATTAATGATATGGCTGTTACACATGCTCCAGATACTAGAGCAGGAAAACTTTCTGGTAATAATACTTTTGTAATAATTTGCCAATTGCTAGCTCCCATTGCTTTACTTGCTTCAATGGTTCCTTTATCAACTTCCATAAAAGCTATGCAACAAAGTCTTGCATAGAATGGACTTGCAGCAAATATCAAACTAGGTAATGCTGCCGAAGCTCCTAGCATGCTTCCCACTAATGCTTGTGTAAATGGAATCAATATAATCATTAATATAATAAATGGAACTGCTCTTAAGATATTAACTATTAAATCAGTAATTTTATTTAAAAACTTATTTACAATCAAGCCCTGACTATTAGTAACAAATAATAAGATACCAATAATTAATCCAAATATTATTGTAAAAAATAAGGAAACACTAGACATATATATTGTTTCGGTAAATGCCGTAAACATTTGATCCCAGTTTATATCATTTAACCAACTCATAATACTTCAACCTTTGCCTCCTTTTCTTCTAAAGCTTTAATAAATTTTTCATATTCTGCATCATCACCATTGCTGATATGAAGATATGTAACTCCTAATGGTCCACTACTTGTATGATTAATATGTGCATTAACAATACTAACTTCTAGATTACATTTTTTAATAGCTCTAGCAATAATTGGTTCATCACTATTTGTTGTAAAGCTAACTCTAACTAATTGACCATAAGGATAAAGCTTTTTCAATTCTTGACGGGTTTTTTCAACATCCGTACCGTTAATCGTTTGGATAAAACGTTTAGTTGTAGGATTTTGTGGTGAAGCAAAGATTTCTTTAACTAATCCTTGTTCCACAATTTTTCCATCATCCATAACCGCTAAGCGATTGCATATTTTTTGTACTACTTCCATTTGATGGGTTATCATTACGATAGTAATATTTAATTCTTTATTAATTTTTGCTAATAATTGTAATATCGCATCAGTTGTTTCTGGATCTAGTGCACTAGTAGCTTCATCACATAATAGGATTTTTGGATCATTTGCCAAAGCTCTAGCAATTCCCACACGTTGTTTTTGTCCACCGCTAAGTTCACTAGGATAAGCATTTTCTCTTCCTTCAAGACCAACCATTTTAATTAATTTTTTAACTTTTTCTTGACGAACATTTTTTTCTACATGAGCAATCTCTAATGGAAATTCAATATTTTGCGCTACAGTTCTCGACCATAATAAATTAAAATGTTGAAATATCATTCCAATTTTTTGTCTAGACTTTAATAATTCTTTATGATCTAATTGAGAAATGTCTTGACCATCAATTATTACCTTTCCGCTAGTTTGCTTCTCTAATTGATTGATAATTCTAATTAATGTAGATTTACCAGCACCAGAATAGCCAATAATACCAAATATTTCACCATCATTAATCGAAAGATTTACGCCACGTACTGCTTTAATTTGTGATTTCTTAGTATTAAAAGTTTTTACGATATCAATTAATTCAATCACACAATCAATCCCCCTTTATCAAAAAAAGCCCGTCCTATAAAGGACGAGCTATATAACCCGTGTTACCACCTTAATTTATGATCTAAAAAGATCACCTCATTTCAGATACTATCATATCCTATCACTATAACGTGTGAAATACGTCATGATCTAAAGTTTCCATTCAACCATGCGACTCCAAGACCATTTTCATCACAACCTTGTTTATTCCCTTTCAGCCTACAGGAACTCTCTGTTGAAACTCATTTATGACTACTTTTCTCTTCAACGTCTTCTTTATGTTTAAAATGATAATCCTTTGCTTGAAAAATGTCAACAACAAATTTGAAAATTATTTCAAATTTAATTTAGCTTTTTTCAAGATGAATTTTTCAATCAATTCTAAATCATAATTTACAACTAATTCTTTAGGAAAAGCATATTCATCTAACAATTTCTCTACTAATGCAAAATTCCCTATGTCATTACAAAAATGAGCATCAGAACCAATTAATACATATGTATGATTTTTTTTACAAGCTTCTAAAAGCTTAGGCATATGAATATTAGCATCTACTCTAGAACTATGCGGTTTTAAAGAAGAATTATTTAACTCAATTAGCGTATTAGTCTTAGTCGCATAAGCACATACCTTATCAAAATCACAAAGATATTTACCATTCTCTATATGTCCTAAAATACTAATATACTTATTATTACAAGCATTCAAATAAGTTGTAGTAATATCTTCACCTTCAAAACATGGCGTATGTATTGAAGCAATGGCATAATCTAAACGTTTTAAAGAAGAATCGCTAAGATCAACATCGCCATTTTCATTTAAGATATTTAATTCAACACCTTTTAAACATGTAACGCCATCGATAATTGAAGGAAGAGATGCTAAATTATTAAAATGAAAAACATGAGCACTGCCTGGCATCATTGGTGCATGATCACTAATTCCTAAATATTTTAAATCTATATTCTTAGCATAAGTAATATTTTCCAATAAAGTACTATATGCATGACCACTGCTAATAGTATGAACATGTAAATCAATTAAATTTTTCATAATTACTCCTAAACAAAAGGTGCTTGTTAGCACCTTAATCTTATTATCTTAAATTGTTGAAGAATCCAGGGATCCCAGAATCATCACTAGCAACTTCAACACCATCAGCAAATGAATTATCTACACTACCAAATGCTGATTTAGTTTGTGCTTGCTCACTAGGATATTCAAAACCAGTAGCAATTACTGTTACGATAATTGAATCACCTAATTTATCATTAATTGCCACACCAAATATAATATCAACATCATTACCAGCAGCTTCACGAATATATTCTACAGCTTCACTAGCATCATAAACACTAATAGTAGGTCCACCAGTAACATTAACTACAGCACTCTTTGCACCATTAATATCTGCTTCAAGCAATGGTGATTCAATAGCCTTTTGCGCAGCTTCTTGTGCTTTATTATCACCGCTAGCCATACCGATTCCAATAAGAGCTGTTCCTTGTCCTTCCATGATGCTACGAACATCAGCAAAATCCAAGTTAATTAAAGCAGGAACTGCAATTAAATCAGTAATAGTTTGTACACCTTGACGCAAGATATTATCTGCTTCAGTAAATGCTTCTTCAAATGGAATATGTCCAATAACTTCCAATACTTTATTATTAGAAATAACGATTAAACTATCCACATATTCTTTTAATTGTTCCAAACCTTGAGTAGCATTAGCCATACGACGTTTACCCTCAAAAGAGAAAGGTTTAGTTACGATAGCTACTGTCAAACAATTCAATTCTTTTGCAACTTTAGCAAATAATGGAGCAGCACCAGTACCTGTTCCTCCACCTAAGCCTGCTGTTAAGAAAACCATATCAGCATCTTTCATTGCTTCACGAATATCATCTTCACTTTCAACTGCAGCTTTTCTACCATTATCAGGATTTCCCCCAGCACCTAATCCATCATGTCCTAAACGAATTTTATTAGGAACTGGAGAGATATCTAATGCTTGCAAATCAGTATTTGCAACATAGAATTCAACACCTTGTACCCCCTCTTGTACCATGCGGTTAACGGCATTACTTCCAGCCCCACCGATACCAAATACTTTAATCTTAGCAATTTGATTATACATTAATTCAGCCATAATTTTCTTCTCCCACTATTTTATTTCTTTGTTTCAAATAAGATACCACGTAATTTTTGCGTAATAGATTCTTCCGAATCATTATTACTTTTTTTATTAAAAGAAACTGCTTTTTCAAATGCTTCAATATCAACACTATTTACTTGATAATTAGTAATTGGCAATTGATCTTTATAAGCATAGAAAAGTCCAAGACAACATGTATAAGCACTATTTCTAACGCCTAATGTATCAGGACAATAGTTCTTTACTTCAACTTGTAAACGAGCTTGTAATAAACGATCTAAACCATTTAGTTCGCCACCTTCACCTGTTATAATAACAGTAGTTTGCCCTTGTTGCAAGATTGGATTGCATAAATTTTCAATTCCATCTAACCAAATTTTAACATCTGGTTGAATACATTTAATTAAATCATCTTCGCTAATCGTTCTTGCAACCCCATTTAAAGCATAAACATAAACTGGATTATCCGAATACTTAGCTAGATCTAACCTAGTATTTTGAATCAAAAGTTTAGAACTTATATCATTTTTTAAATCAAACTTATCATTGATACTATCTATCATCTTATTTAAGCCAAAACGATATGTTTCACAAGCTTTTAACCTGCCTTCATTGATAAGACCTAATGTTGTACTAGATCTTTCTAATTTCAAAATTACTATATTTTGACCAACACCTTGCTCAAGAAAGGCTCCCTCTTTAGCAATTGCGAATATATCTAAGAATATATCCATAACTTCTAAATCAGCTTTCTCTAAACAACTAACTAAATCGAATGCTAACTTACGATTAGCACAAAGCAAATCGACATCAACAACTAGATTTTCACATCTTTCATTGATTGGCATTCTTCTAGTTGAAATACCATTAACTGTATATTTAACAGGTACAGCTTGTATTAATGCTAAATCATCAGGTATTTTAGTAGCCATAGCACGTTGTATGGCTTCTTTAATATCTTGAGC
>CASEWY010000124.1 GCA_949291625.1 uncultured Bacillota bacterium | reverse complement strand
GTACATTAATTCTTGCATTATTATTTAAAGTAAAGGTTGGTTTTCCTTCAGTTGCTACACTTGGCCAATCTAAAAGAATTGCGTTATTTGAACTAGTAGTAAAATTACTACCATCCATTATTAAATTACTTGATGCATTGGCTCCTGACAAAACTTTTAAATCTTCAAAATAACCACTAGCACTAGTATTCAAATTAATATTTGTAATATTTAATGTTGCATCACTAGCATTACTTTCTACCCTTATGGCATTTTGGAATGCATCAACAGTTAAACTACCATTACCATCAATATTTAATGTACTATTACTATTAGTAGATCTAACATATAGGCCTATATCACTTGCAGAAATTTTATTATCACCACTAATATTAATTTTAAAATCAATCGCTTTTTGACTATTAACACCGATTGCATAGCCTTCATAATTATTACTAACAATCGTTGCATTATTCAAAGTTAAAGTATTGCTACTTGCATCATATGCAACATTATAATTATCAGCTGTCCCTTCTGATAAAACACCATCTGAATCCGTCAACCAATAACCAGTATCTGAAACATTTATATTGCCAATAACCATTGTATAAGGAAGATTATTTGTAACTTCAACATTTTCTTAAGGTATTTCGATCTCATTTACAACCGCTTCATCTTCATGTAAAAGGAGTGGTGTACTCGCAAAAACATTAGTTGGTATCATTGTTATTAATAATGCGGTAGTAAAAATAATACTTAATATTTTCCTTTTCATGAAGATTCACCTCACTTTTTCTAAAAACACAAAAGGACATAATAGAAACACATAATCGTGTAATTATCATGTCCTAGCTATCTTTATTAAAGTTAAATAAGCATAAATTATGTGCTTCTATTTTTATTAGCTTTAATATTACCTCTTTGGGTATATATATTATAACTTATAATTTTTAGTTTTAATAGTAGAAAGATTTAACATTTGTCAAAAAAAGACTTATCTCTAATTTTAGAAATAAGCCTATTAATATTAATCTAATTCCAAGGCACCAGTATATAACTGATAGTATGTACCATGTTCTTTAATTAGATCATCATGATTACCACGTTCGATAATTCTACCTTGGTCTAATACCATGATTACATCACTATTTTGGATAGTAGATAGTCTATGCGCAATTACAAATACCGTTCTACCTTCCATCAATTTATCCATACCATTTTGGACAATTGCTTCAGTACGCGTATCAATTGAAGAAGTAGCTTCATCAAGGATAAGTACTGGAGGATTGCTTAAAGCAGCTCTAGCGATTGCTAATAACTGTCTTTGTCCTTGAGATAAACTAGCACCATCACCACTTAACATCGTATTATAACCTTCTGGTAAATGCTTGATGAAATCATGAGCGTTCGCAAGTTTAGCAGCCTTGATACACTCTTCATCACTAGCTTCCAAACGACCATAACGAATATTATCCATGATTGTACCAGTAAATAAGTGCGTATCTTGTAATACGATACCTAAAGATCTACGCAAATCATCCTTCTTAATTAATTTAACATCGATACCATCGTAAGTAATACTACCTTTTTGAATATCATAGAAACGATTAATTAAGTTAGTAATTGTTGTTTTACCTGCTCCCGTAGCTCCTACAAAGGCAATCTTTTGACCAGGTTTAGCAAACATATTAATATCATGCAAGATAATACGTGAATCATCATAACCAAAGTCAACATCGATAAAGCGCACATCACCTTGTAGACGAACATATTCAACTTCACCATTTGGACGAGGATGACGCCATGCCCACATACCTGTACGATGATTTACTTCTACTAATTTTCCACCTTTTTCTTCAACATCTACTAATGTTACATGACCTTGATCAATTTCTGGTTTTTCATCTAGTAATTCAAATACACGATTTGCCCCAGCTAAAGCCATGATAACACTATTTAATTGTTGAGAAATTTGATTGATTGGCATATTAAATGATCTATTTAATTGTAAGAAAGCTGCTAAACTACCAATAGTTAAGCCTCCTCCGGGAACAATTGTAAGTAGACCACCTACAACTGCACATAATACATAACTTACATAACCTAAGTTACCTAAGATAGGCATTAAGATATTAGCGTACATATTTGCTTTATATGCACTATCAAACAATTCATTATTAATCTTATCAAAGTCTTCCTTACTTTGTTTTTCATGAGTAAATACTTTGATTACTTTTTGGCCAGTCATCATTTCTTCAATAAAACCATTAGTCTTACCTAAATTATTTTGTTGTTGAATAAAGTAATGACCACTCTTTCTTACTACTATTTTAGTAACAATTTGTACTACAAATACCATTGCTACAACAATAATTGTCAATGGAATGCTAATTGTAAGCATTGAAACAAATACCCCAACAATCGTACAAGCTGAAACAATTACTTGCGGAATACTTTGCGAAATCATTTGTCTTAAAGTATCTGTATCATTGGTATAAATACTCATGATATCACCATGAGCATTAGTATCAAAATACTTAATTGGTAAAGTTTCCATATGTTCAAATAAGGAATCACGAACTTCTTTTAATACGCCTTGAGTTACATATGTCAAAATCTTATTATAAGTAAAAGTACTAGCAACTCCTACTAAATAAATTAAAGCCATTTGACATAAAGCCTGAAGCAAAGGAATAAAATTAGGATTACTTTGACCAACTAATGGTGCAATATAAGTATCTATTAGGGTTCTAATAAACATACTACCCGCAACGTTAGCAATCGAACTAACAATAATACAAACCAAAACAAAGAAACATTGTAATTTATGTTTAGACAATACTAGATTTAAAATTCTCTTTAAAACAATACCCGGATTTTCTACTCTAGTATTATGTTGTATCTTACGAACATTACTCACCTAAATTACCTCCCTTCTTTTGCATTCTAACGATATCACGATAGATTTCATTATTCTTTAATAATTCTTCATTAGTACCAACACCATTGATCTTACCATCATCTAATACAATAATCATATCCGCATCCTCAACTGAAGTAATACGTTGAGCAATTATAATCTTTGTTGTATTAGGAATTTCTTCACGGAAAGCTTTTCTAATCATCGCATCGGTCTTAGTATCTACGGCACTAGTAGAATCATCCAAAATTAAAATCTTTGGTTTTTTCAACAAAGCACGCGCAATACATAGACGTTGTCTTTGTCCACCAGATACGTTAGTACCACCTTGTTCAATATAGGTATCATAACCTTTTTCAAACTTATTAATAAATTCATCAGCACAAGCTAATTTACAAGCATGTTTGATTTCATCAAGAGTAGCATTTTCATCACCCCAACGAAGGTTTTCCACAATAGTACCAGAGAATAAAACATTATTTTGTAGTACCATACTAACTTGATTACGCAAGGTATCTAAGTCATATTGACGAACATCAACGCCCCCAACTTTAACACTACCTTCACTTACATCATATAAACGAGGAATCATTGAAACAAAAGTACTCTTAGCACTACCAGTTCCCCCAATTATACCAACTGTCATACCACTTTCAATCTTAATATTAATATCAGTTAAAGTTTCTTCTTCACTATTTGGATCATATCTAAATCCTACATGTTCAAATTCAATAGAACCATCTTTAACTTCCATAATAGGATTTTCCCCATTTGCAATTGTAGGCTTTTCATTGATAACTTCACAAATACGTTTAGCACTAGCCATAGACATAGAAATCATAACAAATATCATAGAAATCATCATTAAGCTCATTAAAATATTATTAGTATAAGTAAATAAGCTCATCAATTGTCCGGTAGTTAAATCACCAACAACAATCATATTTGCGCCTAACCAACTTAATAAAATAATGCAGCTATATACCGTAAATTGCATTACTGGAGAGTTAAATACTAATATTCCTTCAGCTTTCATAAATAAATCATAAATTTCTTTAGAAGCTTTATGGAATTTACTAGTTTCAAACTTTTCTCTTACAAAAGCTTTAACAACTCTAATACCTGTAACATTTTCTTGAACTTCAGCATTTAAATTATCATACTTTTTAAATGCTTTATCAAAATAACCAAAAGTAATTCTAATAATACTAAATAATACTATAGCTAAGAAAATAACTGCACCTAAGAAGATTAATGATAATTCACCATTTATCATAAATGACATAGCCATAGCACTTATTAACATTAATGGCGCTCTAACACATATACGAATAATCATTTGATAAGCATTTTGTACGTTAGTAACATCCGTCATCATTCTGGTAACTAAACCAGCTGTAGAATACTTATCAATATTTTCAAATGAATAATTTTGAATATTATGATACATTGCTTGACGTAAATTACGTGCATAACCTGCCGAAGCATATGATGCATACTTACCACTCATAGCACCTGCATATAAACTAGCAAAGGCCGCAACAATCATTAATATACCCAAAATGATAATCATTTTCATATCTTGTCTTTCCACACCATAGTCGATAATCAAGGACATCAAAAATGGAATCAAAACTTCCAAGATAACTTCTAAGCTCACAAAAGCTGGAGCTAATAAACTCGCTTTTTTAACATCTTTAATTTGAGCTATTAAGGTCTTTAACATTTTTCTTCTCCCTCCATATTTTCTAGCACTCGCCATAAAAAATCTATCAATTGCAACTTTTCGTCATCATTAAGACAACTCAACAAAAGTTCATTAAATTTAATTGAACTTCCCTTTAAAAAACTATGTAAATCTTTAGCTTTTTTCGTCTCTTTAACAATTCTCTTTCTTGCATCATCACTAGAAACAACCCGTTCTACATATCCTTTAGCCTCCAAACGATTAATTAAACCAGTAACCGTAGGATTAGAAATATGATAATAAGTTTCAATATCTTTTTGCGTCATTTCCTTATTTTCATTACGATGCAAAAATAATAAAAGTTCAGCCTGACTCTTAGTTAAATCTTTTGAAGATAATGATTCATTAAAATGCTTATCCATCATAATATTTATCTTCTTAATCAAATAACCTAAATTTCTTTTATTGTCCATAAGCCCTCCTTTACATAGCATGCTATATTTTTATAACGTGCTTACTTATTTTAATAGCACGCTATGTATTTGTCAACATTGTTTTTTATTTAACATGTTATAATATGGATAAGAAGGAGAAAGTTTATGAAAACACTGATAATTATATGTTTATTACTGTTGGTTTCTTGTCAAAATCAAGTTTATCAAACTAGCCAAGAACCAACCACTACTTCTCCATTAGAAACAAATACTCCCACTCAAGAAACAATTATTTCAGATGATGAAATATTCAATTTAGTTAGCAATCACCAAAATATAATCGTTGAACAAGATGTCCAACCAATTGATATTGTAAATCCTACCATGGCAGATATTGAAAACATTATTACTATATATCCATTAACTGAACCATATTATAGAATTGCCAGATCATATACGATAACTGATAATTTAACCTATCAAAAAAATAATGAAACGCGTAGTGCATCCCTAATAATTCATAACTATCGCAATGATCCTTCACAATATGCTAGCAATGTTTATGAATGTTATTTAGATGTACCTGAAAGTGATGATGCAACTAGCTATCATTTCTTCGGCGTAACATATAATAAAGATATCTTTATCTTTAAAGAAAATGGGGAAACTGAATCATTATATTTCACCACTACTTTACAAGATGCTATTATTAATTCCTTACTCAAGGCTGAAGAAGAAATAAATAAACTAGATGAACAAAATCTAGAATTTGCTTATAAACATATAATTGAAGAAAATAATATTGATTATCTAATCAATCGAACCTACTATGAACATAGTGCATGTACCCCCAAAACTAGTGACTATCTATATATCAAAGATATGAATATCGATTTCTTCAAACAAATAAGTCCAACCATGGAAACTGATGTATATTATGATGGAAATACTGGCATGGGTGGATATTATAATCGTATGTACGCTAATAATATATTTACTATTCATGATGAACAAGAAAATATCCTAAACATCATCGTCTTAGATAGTGAAATAATATGTCAAGCAGGTGGAGGAAATCAAGGTAATGTCTACACCATTGATTTAAATACTAAACAATTATTAAGCTACGAAGATATTATTAATAAATATAATTTAAATCAAGATAAATTAAATAATTTTATACAAGCCAATGAAATAATAACTTATAATGATATGGACTATAGTATATATGACAATTTAGAAAATCATATATTTGTCCATGATAATAAATTATATTTTATTGCACACCAAGCAGTAGAACACGGCAACACTTATCCTATAAGTTATCCAATTGAAGATTTTCAATAAGAAAGGTCCTTATGCAAAAACTATCTCAAGAAATATTACAAAATTATCAAAGAAGAAAAAGCTATAAAGAAAAAACTAATTTTATCAACCTATTAAAAGAGAGTTATGATATTACTATAGAATCAAGTGGCAGAATTATTAAAAATCGTAATATCATTATTGGCAATGTGGAAAAGGCTAAAATTATATTCACTGCCCACTATGATACCTGTGCTTGGTTACCGTTTCCCAACCTATGTTTCCCTACTAATCTATTTATGTATATTTTATATAATATCTTATTTATATTATTCATTTTCATTTTTGAAGCATTATTATCTACCATCTTATTACTATTAGGACTTTCTAAAGATCAAATAGAAATAATTGCCTTTATTACCTCATTATTAATTTGTTATTTAATGCTATGTGGTTATCCAAATAAACATAACGCTAATGATAATACTTCAGGAGTAATAACCTTAATAGAATTAATGCATACTATTAATAGCACTGAAGATATTGCCTATGTCTTTTTTGATAATGAAGAAAAAGGTCTAATAGGTTCTAGACGCTTTAAGAAAAAACATTTTACAAGTAATAAATTAATAATAAACTTTGACTGTGTAGGTGATGGTGATAACATCCTAGTCATGCCTTTTAGAAAAGGAAAACAATATACTAATCAATTATTAGAACATTATAAGGATATCAATAATAAAAAATTTGTTGTCATCCATAATAAACATGCTCATTATGCATCAGATCAATCAAATTTTAAAAATACAATAGCTATCGCCGCATTCAAAAAGAAGCGTTTTATTGGTTACTACCTAGATAGAATCCATACTCACAAAGATACTATCATGGATGAAACAAATATCATGGCTATAGTAAATAATACTAATAAATTTATTCAATCAATTAATGACTAGGCACTATCAAATGATAGTGCCATTATATTATCCATTTCATCATCGTAAAGTTTTTATTGCTATTTAATTTCATTTTTCTAACCACAAAATGAATAGCATGGTTAGAATGGTTAGAATGTGGTTAGAATATACAGGAGGTATTCAGATGATTTTTTCGAGAAAACTAAACTGTTGAATTAAAGTCCATTTTTGTTGAAGATATAAAAAAAGAGATTATAGCTTTTGCAAATTGTGAATGCGAAAAACTCAGCAAGGAACTGAGCAACCCTATTATATTGCAAAAAAAAAAACTTAAGACCGGAAGGTGTTTTAGTGCGTCAGGGATATTCTTCTGTTCCAGCAGATGAATGAAGCATATAATTACATTGATTTAGTAAAAAAAAGGAACATTCAAAAGAAAAGATTTAAAAAAAACATTAAAAATCAGTCAGACAACATGTGGTCGGTTACTAAAGAAAATGATAGATAATGATCAGATTGTCCAAGAAGGAAAGGGTAAAAATACGCATTATCGCCTTTCTTAATTATTTATAACCATTGAAAATTTAGCATAATTACGCTAATATATTAGTAGGAGTTGATATTATGAAAATGATTAGGCCTGTATCCGATTTGAGAAATAATTTTGCCGATATTTCAAAGACAGTACACGAAACTACTCAACCTGTTTTTTTAACAAAAAATGGCTATGCCGATATGGTTGTTATGAGCATGGAAGCATTTGAAAACCTACAATTTGAAAGCGATATATATTTTAAATTGCAAGAAGCAGAAAAAGAAGCTGAACTAACTAATCAGCGCTATTCTTCCAAAGAAGTGCTAAAAGCAATGAAGGCTATTATCAATGGAGAAGAAATTGTATAAATTAGAGTATTTGCCTATTGCTAGAAAAGATATGCTTGATATTGTACGCTATATCAGCCAAGACTTAAAAAATCCAGATGCGGCAAAGCGTTTGGCAGCTGCATTAGTTGATCAACTAAATAATGTGCTTACTTTCCCATATTCTGTTCCAGTATATCAACCAATTCGACCTTTAAAACACGAATACCGAAAAATCATTATACAAAATTATCTGATTTTTTATTGGATAGATGAAGAAAAGAAGTTGGTAACAATAGCACGTGTAATTTATGCTAAGCAAGATTACAGCCAAATATTAAAATGATAAATTTAACTAAAACATATGCAAGAATTCTCCTACTTCTAAAAGTAGTGAGATGAATTGCATTTTTTGCTTAAAAAAGATGATAATGTGTGTTATAATATAGTCAGTAATAAATATATTAAAGGTTGAATATTTCATGCAATTA